>JAFDXD010000089.1 GCA_018268135.1 Bacteroidota bacterium | reverse complement strand
TCGGGTACTACTGGAATCATTGCAAATATTTGCGATGCCAGCATTGCAATAGATACTTTAAATGCTACTAAAAGATTGGTGATTACATTTAATGGTACCAATTGCTCCGGCACCAGAACCAGAACTGGTGTAGTAATAGTATCAATGCCTTTAGGCCAGCATTTTAAAGATGCGGGTGCTGCTGTAACGGTAAATGTGCAAAATCTAAAAATTACAAGATTAGCAGATGGTAAAAGCCTTACCATTAATGGTTCTGAAGTTATTACAAACGTAAGTGGAGGTTTATTAAAAGATCTTTCATCTTTAGGAAAAATAACCCACACAGTTACTAGCAATGGCATTACCCTTACTTTTGATAATGGCACGCAAAGAACATGGCAAGTAGCCAAAAAGAAAGAATTTACTTATGACAATGGAATTGTAATTACCATTACCGGTATGCATACTGATGGAAATGTTTCCGGAATTTGCGACTGGGGTACCAACCGCTTTGGTAATGATTTTGTAACAGCCATTTCTCAACCACTTGTTATTCGTCAGGATTGTATGTTTCGCTTAGTAAGTGGCCAGGTTACACACCAAAGGCTTATTGCTACTGTGGTTGTTACCTTTGGCCTCGACTCTGCCGGTAACCCCACTACCTGCCCTGCCGGAGTGTATTATTTTAAAGCAGTTTGGACAGGAGTAAACGGAATAGTAAAAACATACATATTACCATATTAAAATATTGAGTGTTTTTATAAGAATGGTTGCTATTTTTTTGTAGCAACCATTTTTATTTTATAAATATCCCACTCCAAATGTTATGAACTAATTTTGCCTTATGCTTTATTTAGTAAAATCTCCCGCCTGGCTGCAAAAAATTTTTAAAGGCAGGGTTTGGAAGATGGATGACTGCGAAAAAAATATTTATCTCACTTTTGATGATGGCCCACATCCTGAAGTAACCAGCTCAGTTTTGAATATCTTAAAAGCTTACAATGCAAAAGTTACTTTTTTTTGTATTGGTAAAAATGTAGTTGCCTACCCCGATGTATATAAAAGAATAATTGATGAAGGACATGCAGTAGGCAACCATACACACAATCATTTAAACGGCTGGAAAACCAGCAATAAAGCGTATCTCGAAAATATTGCAATGGCAAAGAATTATATTGATAGCAATTTGTTTAGACCTCCCTACGGGCGTATGACACAAAAGCAGCAAAGGCTCTTGCAAAAAAATCAATTTCAAATGCAAACAATAATGTGGAGTGTGCTAAGCGGCGATTTTGATAAAAAGTTGCAACCTAAGCATTGCCTCGAGAATGTATTATTGCATACCACTAATGGAAGTATTGTAGTATTTCATGATAGTGAAAAGGCAAGAGAATCTGTGTTATTTTGTTTGCCTGAAGTATTAAAATTTTTTAGTGAAAAAGGGTTTAGTTTCAAAAAAATAGAATGGAAATCCGATTAAAAAAAATGGGCCTGGGTAGAAACCCTGGCCCGTTTTTAATCCGTACCCTATGAAAACTGGCGTCAAGTTACGGCAGAGAAATTTATTAAGCAAAATTTTTTTTTATTTTTTTTACTATTAACCAATAATTTTCAAAATATGTATTAAATACACATTATTTGTAAACCATCCATACTAATTATTAACCACCCATACTTGTTATATGATAGATAGCCACTGCCATCTTTATAGTAAAGATTTTGATAAGGATATACAATTGGTCATAGAAAATGCGGTACAGCAAGGTGTTACATCGTTTTATATGCCCGCAATTGATCAGAGCACACATGCAGATATGATAGAGGTAGAAAATAAATTTAAATGCTGCCACTCGATGATGGGGCTGCACCCTTGTTCGGTAAAAGACAATTATAAAGAAGAATTAAACATTGTAAGTGAGTGGCTTATCAAAAGAAAATTTTCGGCCATTGGCGAAACCGGTCTTGATTTTTATTGGGATAAAACTTTTATAAAGGAGCAGTACGAGTCGCTTGAGCAGCATATTGAATGGGCTTTACAGTACAATTTACCCCTGGTATTGCATACAAGAAATGCCATGCAGGAAACAATAGATGTTGTCAAGAAAAATAAAAATAGGGGGTTAAAAGGGATATTTCATTGCTTTGGTGGCAGTTTGGATGAAGCCCGGCAAATCATTGAAACGGGCTTTTATCTGGGCATTGGGGGAGTAGTTACTTATAAAAATGGAGGGCTGGATAAAGTATTGCCCCATATTGATTTGCAACATATTGTTTTAGAAACAGATGCCCCTTACCTGGCCCCGGTACCCTTTAGGGGCAAAAGAAACGAAAGCAGTTACCTGACAATCATTGCGGAAAAAATAGCAGCGATTAAGCAGGTGCCATTAGACTTAGTCAACAAAATAACAAGTGAAAATGCTACGGAAATTTTTACAAATTCATAGCAAAAGAATAAAATAGTAGCTATTAAAAAATTGCGTAAATAGTAACCTATATTTTGCGGAGAGTAAGAGATTCGAACTCTTGATACAGTTTCCCGTATACACACTTGTCTTGTGCGATGAGTTTACCCAGTTTATAGATGCAGATTAAATAGGGCTACGATTTGCTTTTGTTCAGCTATGTTTAATATTAAATCTTCATATACTTTGGTAGAGTAAGGCATCTAACATATCAAAGAGGTCGGTATTTCATAATTCGGGTACACTCCCGTCTATCGCTTTTGACGGAACTACTCACTCTGAAATACCTTTGAAATGCTGGTGCATACCAGCATTTTCTTTAGTTCGGAAACCCTGCTTTTTTGTGTGGTATAATTTATCCCCGAACCGAACTATTAATAAAAGCTGCCTCATATCCTCGTTGCCTGATTCCCAAAATGCAAGTGGGTTAATGAATATCCCCTTTACCTTTTCCAGCAAATCTTTTACACTCTTTTCGCCATAGTCATTATCTTGTAACTGTTCTTGCAATTGTATTTTCTCCTGGTCAAGATTTGCCTATTCATTTTCTAACGTTTCGTACAGTTTAGCAATTTTTGCTTTGGGCAAAAAGTCCTCAATTTCTTTCATTCTGTTTTCAATCTGCACTATTCTGCCCTTCTTCAACATTTTTTGTTTTGTTTCGTCTGTTTTTTGTTTTCAATATTGCCTAAAATAATACGTTCAATTACGGTCAAAATTTTTGCAGGTAAGGAAATATCCTCTAAGAATGTTTTAAACTCATTCTCAAATTTTTCCTGTGGAAAATTAGCCCTGTTTGGGCATTTTCTTGAGCAACAACCATAGTAAGCTTATTGTTTTCATTGCCAGTTTTTACTATGTCGGCACAAAATCGTATATCAACAATCAGAACATTTTATACATCATCTAAGAATAAAACATTCCTTCTCCTTTGATGTTTTCATTTTGAACTTAGCTTTTGGGCTGTATGCCTTTTTGAAAATCTTTTGAACTATATCTAAAGTTATCAACGCCATGTGTTGTGCTTCTATTGGTTCGTTAATTTCCCGTTTTGGAAAAAGAATATACCCTGCATAGAAATACAACCTTTGTATATCAAGTGTTTTACCTATGAATGAAAAGTAAAGTCCCCCATTATACCTTGCTTCGCTTGTGGTTAATCAACATTCTTTTCGGTATTGGAGCAAGTGGCTTTGAGTTTGAATAATATCGTTAGCATAAAGCTCTAACCCTTTCTTAATAATTGGTCATTTCACCTCGTCAATTTCGACTAACGATTTATTCTCATATTTCACCTTTTTGTATCACAATGGCATTCTCGGAAAAGGCCAGTACCCTAACCTAATTCTTTCTACCTTACCTCACTGGCAATAATAAACTTAAATTGATTGAGCAGTTTACCTTCATCAGTTGAAGTATCTACGTTACCAAATGTGTAAATAATATCTACGCCTGTTTCTCTTATTTTAGTGTCCAGCATTAATGTGTCCATCAGATTATCAGCCCTTGATATACTACTTTCTTCTGTACAAACAAAGTAGAGGACTTTTACAAATGTTTTGTTTTCTTTTTCCAAAAATGCAATTGCTCCATCAATATCAGGACGTTCTAATTTAGCACTAAATATTCATTCATCTAAAAAAACTCCAACAACTTTAACGTTATTTGTTTCACATCGTTTTCTGCACATTCACTCTTGGGACTTTAAGCCAAGCCCTTCTGTTACTTGATTAACAGTGCTTGCATGGCAATATATGATTGCTTGCTTTTCGTATGTATTGGCAACAACAGATTTCTTTAAAACCTTACCTGTGTTTAAATCTATGTTTAAGGATTTGCCCTGCTTTTGACGGGCTTTGATTTCCATTATAAAAACAATAAGGCTTAAAACATCTTTTGTTTTTATTAAAAGTAAATAGTTCGGCTATCAATCTTTTCTTTCCAATACTAAAATTAAGGGCAATATTTAAGGGGGCTTAGTATCAAGTAAATTTGGCTTATCTATTATAAGCATGGCAAAAGCATCCAGTAAAATAATAATGCTTTCAATTTGCGTATCTGTAAATTCTGCAAAATCTGTTCAAAGGGTTTCCTTTGCTTCGCTAACATTCATTTTTGTTTTAGTGGGCTAAAATTATTTGTTTTGTTTACAAGCAATTCTTATTTACTAAACCGAACTATTTTTGCAAACAAATTCTCATAATTTTAATTAGCAAGATTTTGATATTTTTGATATATTACAAAATAGAAGAACTATAAAAAATTAGCGTAGATTACTACTCTTTGTATCTGAAATCCAGTAAGATAAAAAAGTGCGACAAGATAGTAGGTATGCGCCACCGCAAAGATGGCTTTGCTTTACTTGTTGTACAGGCTTCTTGACGGAGCCTCAGATACGGGTAACTGTCAAAGTCACCCTTTTTATTTTCTTTTAGTAAATTGCTTTTATGAGAAGATATTATTTTTTCCCCTGTTTACTTGCCTGTGCATTATCAGTTAGTCCTTCTTTATATTCCCAAACAAAGCAAATTGATAGCCTTGAAAATATCTTAAAAAAAGACCCTGAAAACCCTGTTACATTGGGGAGACTTGTTATGCTATATTCCTCAGTGGATATTAACGCATCAAAAAAATATGCTGAAAAAAGCTACAAACTTTGTAAAGAAAAGAATGATACCATTAATTTATCCAGAGCAATTTTGAATTTAGGAAATGTATATTGGTTGGCTGGTGAAAAAGAAAAAGCGAAACAATTTTTACGCCTTTCCTATTCAGATGCTGTTACTAGAAAAGATTACAGAACGGCGGTTAGTTCACTATCAAATATAGGCAGGATATATATCCAGCAAGGCAACCCAAAACCATGTATTGATACTTTGCTGCAAGGATTAGTTTTAGCTAAGAATATAAGCACTCAAAATATTTCTGATGATATGCAATATAAACTTTACTGTTCGCTGGGTGAAGCATATCATTTTTTGGGACAAAACGAAAAAGGAATTGAAGCACTAATAAAAGCTAAACAAATTTCGGAAAGCAATAGCAAGGTGCAGTTAAAAGGATTAGTGTATGAAGGCTTGGGCATGATTTATCAATCCATTGACGACAGAAAATTGGCAATACAAAATGCTCTTTTAGCAATTAACTGTGCAAAAGCAGAAAAGAATAATAAGGACTTAGTAAAAGGGTTTTATAATTTATCCGACTTCTATACTGGTTTTAAGAATTATGATAGTGCAAAAATGTATTTGGAGTTGGCAAGAGATGTTCAACAAAAAAACAATTTGCCCGACTATCCCTATTTAACCTTTTTGCGTGGAAGGATTAGTTATTTACATACAGATTATGACTCTGCTTTGGCGGATTACAAAAAAGTTTTGCCAATCTATAAATCAGGCTCCGAGATTGAAAAATTGGGCAATCTTTACAGAACTATGGGTGAGGCTTTCCAGCAACTAAAAAAATATGACTCTGCAAATATTTACTTCAATAAAGCATTGCCTATTTACAGGCAATTAAATCTTCCCCGTAAGATAAATGATGTTATGCTTTCGCTTTCACAGATTAAAGTAAAGACAGGAGATTACGAAGGTGCTTATAATACTTTGCAAGCCTATGATGTTTTAAGAGACACTATTATAAACAACGAAAGACCATATGCATTAGCAGACTTAGAAGTTAAATACAAGACCTCACTAAAAGAAGCAACAATTGCAAAGCAACAATCGGAATTAAAGGTGCAAAAACAACGGCAAAACGGGCTTATCACCATTGCCTTAATTGTGCTGGCTGCTGCATTAGGCTTTGGATGGCTCTACGGCAGAGCAAAGAAACAAAAAGCCATAATTAGCAAACAAAACCAGTTGCTTGAAGAAAGTAATAAAACTATTACTAAGCAGAAAAGCGAAATTTTACATTTTCAAAAAAATGCTAACCAGCTTTTGTATAGTATGTTCAACAGGCAGGCGGAGAATGAGCTACAAAAAGAAAATGTAAAGACTAATAAAGAAAGAGTTTTTGCCATGAGCTTATTACATGCTCTGCTTTATGAAAAACAAGATAACATTCTTAGCTTAAAAAAGTATTTGGAAAAGCTATGTGAGGCAAAAGTTGCACAAGATGAAGTTGTAATAAATTGTAATGTTATAAATGAAATACCGTTAAAAGCAGAACAATTAAAGGATGTAGGAATAATCGTAAACGAATTGATAACAAATGCTATAAAATATGCTTTTGTGGGAAATGAAAAAAAAACTATCAATGTATTTGCAGAGAAACCGAACGGCGAATTGCATTTGAAAGTTATTGATACTGGTATTGGATTACCTGAAAGTGTGATACTAAAAGAATACAAAACATCTTTTGGGTTAGATTATGTAAATGACCTTGTAGAGCAATATGATGGCGAATTGAAGGCGTATAATAATAACGGAGCTAACTTTGATATAATACTTAATCTTTCATAATGTATAAAATACTTATTGTAGAGGATGAACAAATAGTTGCAAAAGATTTAGCTAATACACTTAAAAGGCATGGGTGTACTATTACTGGTATAGCCAAAACCGCCCAAGATGCTCTTGATCTGTTTAAAGCTAAAAAGCCAGACCTTGTTTTTATTGATATAGAATTAAAAGGTAAAGAAACAGGGATTGACGTTGCCAATTATATCTTGAAAAAAGATAGAGTGCCTTTTATTTTTCTTTCACAATTTAATGCCGCAAACCATAAAGAATATTATACTAATGCAAAAGAAACCAAGCCGTTTAACTACATACCGAAAGCTAATTTTTCGGATGGTCAACTTTGGCACTTTGTTGAAATGGCGTTAGATGACTTTGCCAGGGAAAACGACTTAGTAATTGATGGCTATAAAAATGCTTTTGTTTTACGAGGTCATATTTTCTTAAAAACAGACGGAAAACAAATCTTTGACCGAATTGCAATAAACGCTATAAAATATATTGAGACAGAACGCCCCTTAGTACGGCTTTACACCGATGAAAAAAGTTACGTATTAGCAAAAAGTTTGCTTGAATTGGTTAATTCCTTAAAATCGAATTTTATTACCCGCATTAGCCAAAGCAAGGCAGTTAATCTGCAAAGGATAAAAAAGATTGCTTCCACCAGTAATACTATCATTATGGATGATGGTAAAATATTTGAAATAGGCCGAGCTTTTAAAAAGGAGTTTTTGGATAAAGTAACTATCTCCTCTTAAAATATTTTGTTGAATTGCAAGAAACTCATGTTGATTAGCTATCAATTTGTATACAATCCGTTGTATTCTTATAACTTCAATCAAAAAGTTATGGATAATAAAATACCACGCAATACATTTCTTTTGCTTTTTTCTTTCCTTTTCACACCATAACTTATAAATGCACAAGAGTTAAAATTAGAAAACATAAATGTTATTATGTCTACTTCACTTTCGTTTGCAGATATATCAGAAAAGTTAATTTCTTTTAAGTTCTCCATTAATAGAAGGATTGGAGATTCTATTAATTTTTATAAAAACAATAATTATAGTATTCGAGTAAAACGTTCAAGTAAAGAAGAACAAGGGGTAAATGAATTTACATATACTCCTGTAGATTCTTTATGAAAAAAAATGGAGAAAATTATTTATTGCAAAACAAGTTTACAACTACAGGTGCGAATAAATTTCAGTTGGTAGAAGGTCCAGGTAATTTTGTAGAAATTTATTTCATAAAGAAAATATATAAAAATGATATTGTGTTCACAGTTACATACAAACACTCATTTTCCCCTCAGTTGATTATGGTTAAGCCACAAAGTACCGATAATGATTAAATAATACCTATTCGTATTTTATTCCCTAAAAATGGTAGGATAAACATCTCACTAAAAACTATTTTGCAGAATTGTAGGGAATATTTGCAGTTTAGGTCTCGCTCTTTTATATGATTTGTAAATATTGTTACATTTCTAAAAAAATGAGATTACATATTATTTTATTAGTAGTGATAAGTACCATTTCTATTGTATTATCAAGCTGCTCTTCAAAAAAAGAAACCCCTTGAAACTGTTACAACTAAAATTTGTAATTGTATTAAATCTGCTGGAATTCAAAACCTTGACTCATTGGGAGCAGTTGATATATCCGACAAAAGATTACCAGATCCCAGTTTTTTTGATGTTCGTCTACAAATCTGTTTGGAAAAACACATTCAAGATATTAACAATTTTGACGATGCAAATTTTACGTTATTTCAAAAAAATTTGGCTAAATCCAACTGCAATTGGCTTACTTGTTACAAAACAACTTTTACTAAAAATGAAAAGCCACAAGTCAGATATACTTTTACGTACGAGGGAACTGAATCTCACCTAGAATGTTCGTTTGAGAGTTATAGCCCCTATTAAGTGGTACAGATAGAGTCTAAAAAAAATTTCCCAAAAAAAAGATTGCAGAATTGCAAATAATATATGCAGAATTGCAAGGCCTGTCCCCAATAACTTATCGCCATTTTACATATTTGTATAATGGTGAAGTTTCTCGCTATTTCTTTTCTACCTAATACATAGTTATTGAGCAAAAGAGATTGCTTTTTGACTTCATTCGTTTGTTACAAATGAGCAAATTGAATACAGATATTATTGCAATAAAAAAATCAAAACTTAATAGGCTTTCTGTGCCTACAACGGAGGGCTTTGAGTTTGTAGATGCAACCGATATTGATTACTTAGAGGCTGAAATAAACTACACCCATATTTATCTAAGTAAAAACAAAAAAATCACCTCCAGCAAAAATCTTGGCTACTACGAAGATGAGTTGAAAACTGAACCATTTATTAGAATTCATAACTCCACTATTGTTAATCTGAATAAAGTAAAAAGTTATATAAGGGGCGATGATGGTTGGGTGATACTTCTTACTGGTAAAACCTTGAAAGTATCAAAAAGCAAAAAAGACGATTTGCTATTTTTCTTTCAGGAGAAAAAGGCTAAAAAATAATTCAAACAGTTTGGATATTGATGTATCCGTCTGTTTGATAATTGCTCTTACTTATAGCTACTATAGCAATCTAAATTTGACTTATCATTTAAAATTAAAAACTTCAAAATGAAAAAGTCAATCGTTTATGTTTTTTGCTATTTAGTAATAGCGGTCGGTTTGTATAGTTGCCAAAAGAGTATTGTAGCCAATGAAGGTGAAGCGGATTTAGGTTTTGGAGCAGCAGGAAATTACGGGCCATTTTGGGTAACAAAAGGAAGACCTGATTGGGGTGGATGTTGGTGTACAGAATATGTTGCTATAAGGATAATCGGGCAAGGTGTTACTAGTGCTCCCGGTTTCCCCAATGCGAAAGATTGGGGAAAATCATGGTTGCCTAATAAAGGTTACAGTTTAAAAAACTTTTCAGCATCAAGTTTGCCTCAAAACAAAGATGTGATAGTAATAAAGGCTGGCAATTTTGGAGTTGGGCAATATGGGCATGTGGCGTTTGTAGGCAATGCCTGGAAAAACGCTAATGGCACAATAACAATACAGCTAATCGGGGCTAACCAAACCCCTGATAAAACAAAGTGGAGTAGTAAATGTGGATGCCCAAATGAAAGTGTTTGGGAAATAATTGTAAATGCTGGTGATACAAGGGTTGAAATTTACCGAAAGTTAAATCCAGCACTAAACTGTTAAAACATATTTTATAAATGACAAAAACTTTTGGGAGAGCGGATGATAATGATGTAAAATATTCAGAAAGGGATATTAGCGGACATCATGCAAGAGTTACTTTAATTGATAGTGGAAATTTTTTAGTTGAAGATTTGAATTCTACAAATGGAACTTTCGTAAACGGTTACAGAATAAATAGATCTACCATTTCTTTAAAAGATGAATTAAGGCTTTCCCAATACAAAATTGTCAATCTTATAGAAATATTCGGGTTAAAAAAGGATAATACACAACAGCCTAAATCAGACCCAAAAGACTATACGCAAGAGTTTGATACACTAAAGCAGGTTTGGGATAAATATCAAAAGGATAGGATAGCAATTACAAAAGCACATCAGAAACGTACTACTCTTGTTAGGTCAGGCATAACACTGGCGCCGCTGATAGTATGGTATGTTTTACAATTTATTGTAAGTGAAAACTCGGCTGCAAGTAAGGTCATCAAGTCTAACTATATCGTATTTTCTGTTTTAGGCAGTACAATCGCAATGTTATTTACGGGTAATATGAGCCCGATTGAAGAACTAATGCAATTAGACGAAGAGTTTAGGGTTAAATATGTTTGTCCGAATAATCAGTGTAGAACACAGCTTGGCAATGTACCCTGGCAAAGTTATAACAACCAGGGAAAATGTTTTAGATGTGGTGTAAAATACAGTAAGCAATAAATTATATATTATGAGCAACTTTCTTAAAACTGTAAAGAAACAATTTACACATAAAGGTAGAACAAGCAGAAAAAATTACTTCATTTGTGTTTTTGTTTATTTTCTTTTTTTTATTCCATATTTCTTTTTTCTTACACTTCCAGTAATCATCGATGCTCCAATTGGATGTAACATGGGGATTCGCTTCCTGTGTTATTACACCAATTATTTTTGGCATTCTCATTTTTATATAACAATACTGATAAGCTTTATTTTACCAGTCATTATTTTTTTTATTCCAATCTTATTTCTCGGTATTCGCCGTATGCATGATATTAATAAAAGTGGTTGGCATATTTTAATCCCACTTTATAGTTTCATTTTAACATTTAAAAAAGGGGATACTGGTAATAATAAATACGGTTCTTTACAACAATAAAATTATTTTTTAAACAATAAAAATACAATCATGTCAAACGAAGAAACGGTTATAGTAGGTAACAATAAAAAACCTTTGCACCTTAGTAAAGAAGCTTTGCAAAAAATTGCTACAAGAGCTGGCTTTGGTGTAGCAGGTATTGCAGGCGGCGTAGCAATATCAACCTTATTTATGGGTATGTCTCCCAACACCCCCGAAACGCACACAGGAAAAATTCATGAAAAGCCAGATGTAGGTATTGAACCTAAAGAAATCACATCCGTGAATGATGAAATGAGTTTTGGTGAAGCCTTTAAAAATGCAAGGCACGAGGCAGGTGGCCCCAATGGCTATTTTACCTGGCATGGTAAAGTATTTGGCACTGTTTACAAAGATGAGATGGACAAATTAAGCCCCGAAGAAAAGCATACTATGTATGTGAATGTTATGGAGAAATATCATGAAACTTCCCATTCAGATACTGAAAACCACACTACAGCTCATCACCATATTGATAGCCCCGTAATTGTCATTCATGATGAAGCACCTGTAGCTACAAATATTACAGACGATATGAGTTTTAAAGATGCTTTTGCAATTGCAAGAGAAGAAGTGGGGCCTGGCGGTGTATTTGAATGGCACGGAAAATCTTACAATACTTATACATCGGAGGAAACTAACGCAATGACTGTGGAGCAAAAACATGACTTCATTGCATCCGTTGGTGATACAGAAATAGAAGACCATAGTATAAGCACAAATGATGTAGATATTGTAAAGATTGATGGCGGCAATAGCACCATACCTACAACTTCAAATGAAAGCGAAACCACGACAACTGCAGATACAGAAACAACGCAAACTGGCGAACACATGATGAAAGAGGAATGGGTAGATGATGGGGCTGGAAATAAAGTACACATTGCCCATTTTTTAGTAAATGGCGAACACATTGTGAAAACTGACCTAGATGGAGATGGAAATTTTGATTTATCCATGGCACGAAACGAAGATGGTAGTGTACATATGGTAAGTGCTGATGGACAAGAGGTGAACTTATCACAAGAAGATATGATGCGGTTTCAGCACCAAATGGGAGAAGCAGATAACAACAATTTTGCTGACGATAATATCACCCCGGAAACCGACCACAATGCCCATTTAACAAACATGGAAGACTATTAAAAAGAGAAATTGATTATGATACTAAAATGCCCACAATGCGAAGCTATGTTACCAGTGCCGGATGCTTCTTTTAAGGTTGGCTTGCCTAAAATTACTTGTCCAAAGTGCAAAGTATCATTTGTACCTGTATTTGAAAAAGTGAATGGCATGTTGGATAAAACAGTGGTGTTAACAAAACAGCAAATTGAACCGACAGCTTGGCTTATTGTACATGATGAACAGGCACCACTGCAAACATTTGAGATTATAGCAGGGAACTATGTTATTGGACGGAAAAGCAATAGCAAGCCTTGTGATATTATGGTGGAAACGAAGGATATGACTATGAGCAGAAACCATTTTATTATTGAAGCAATGACTGGGAAAGGTTTTTCTTCTTACAAATTATCTGACTGCAAAAGCACTAATCATACGTTTGTAAACACAATATCAATGCAAGATGTACTTACAATAGGCAAAGAAAAATACTCCTTAAAAGATGGCGATGTTATACAAGCCGGGCAAACTAAAGTTGAATTTAAAATTAAATCATCGGTTGTGAACTCTGCTTTGGAGGCAACAAAAATAATAGCGCAAAAAGGCTTTGCTAAAACCGTCTTACTAAACAAATAAAAGTGTAATTATGAAAAAAATAATTTTATTCCTTTTTTTAAGTGGAGCATTAAATAGTTATGCACAAATCAATAAACCGCCAGCATATTTTAATAAGCCTTTTAAGCCAGTTCCAGTGGCTACTGTAAAAGCTATTCTAAAAAATGCTTCGCCTAAGGTATTTAAAGAAATTAATGCAGAGCTATCCAAAATGGAATCTTTCTTTAAGAAAGGCAACTATATGGACGCCTATACTTCTCATCAAACTGCCTTGATACTCTTTCAAGATGAATATGGAGAGTTAGGGGATATTTGGATAAACAATATTTTATCGGTTACACAATTGAACATGCTTGGGTATATGTTTCAAATGCAGGATGCAAAATTGAAATTAGTTACTGATAAAACTGATAAAGAAATGTGTGAAGTAGCATATAGCTGGTACAATGACGCTTATGTAAGAGCAAAAGACAAGTTTGCAGCAGATGGCATATCGCAATTGTATAAATCGGGTTGTTTAAAACAATAACAATGATGAAAAGACTAACGTTGCTTACTGGCATAGTCATACTTGCTATTTTGGCAGAAGGCCAGAGTTATAAATGCGATGAATATCTTACTAAAAGCGATAGTCTGTTAAGTATTTCATTTTATAAAGTTGAAGATGCCAAACTATATTTAAAAAGTTATATGATTTGCATCAATACAGATAATTCTACAGCTACTACTTTAAAATTAAAAAACTTAGAACACTATGATGTTTTGAGTTTGGCAAAGAATAAGAAGTATGGTTGGGCAAGAAATCAAAATGGGGATGGTGAAATTGGGATTATTGATAGTAACTACAATTGGACAAAAAAACTTGACTGTATAGGTGTTGGACTATTTAATAACACAAATCTATGTTTCGTTCAAGGATTGAATCGGTTATATGGATTCTTTTCAGCAACAACTGGAAAAATGCTCTTAGATTTCCAATTCTCAACAGCCCGAAAATTTTGCGAAGGAATGGCATTGGTTTCAAAAGATAATAAATATGGGTTTATTAATGAGTCTGGGTCAATAACAGTTCCCCTCCAATTTGATGATGCTTCTGATTTCAAAAATGGCTATGCGCTTGTAAGACTAAACGGCAAAACTGGATGTATTTCAAAGTCGGGCAACGTTCAAATACCACTTATTTATAAATACCTTTTCTCTTTTAGCGAGGGAAGAGCAATAGTGTCTGATGGACAGAAGTACGGTTTTATTGATTTGCAAAACAATCAAATTGTTCCTCTTATTTATGATATAGCCGAAGATTTTTCGGAAGGCTATGCAGTAGTATCTAAAGATAATAAATATGGCTTCATTAATAAAGAAGGCAAAATCGTCATTCCTATGATTTATGATTGGGCAAGATATTTTTATGAAGGTAAGGCATTGGTAAAGTATGGAGAAAGTGAGTATTACATTAACAGTAAGAATGAAATTATAAAAAATGCAAATTAACATTCAACAAATATCACAAATTGGTAAAAGGCAGAATAATGAAGACTTTGTATCAAGTTTTCCGGAGCAAGGCTTATTTATAGTTTGTGATGGCGTTGGAGGAAATAACAAAGGAGAAGTAGCCAGCAAATTAGCTTGTGAAACAATTTCAGAATTCATCAGGAATATTGAAACGCCAGGGGAAGTTGAAATTAAAAAAGCCGTTAGCCTTGCAGAAAATGAGTTAGCCAACTTCATCGAAGTAAACCCTGAAAGCGAAGGGATGGCTACTACACTTGCTCTTTTAAGTTTAAGCAACAACAATGCTACAATAGCACATATTGGAGATAGCAGGGTTTATCATATAAGGGATGGGCAGGTTATTTTTCAAACACAAGACCATAGCTTGGTAAATGAGTATATCGCAAGTGGCTTTATTAGCCAGGAAGAAGCAAAAAACCATCCTAAAAAAAATGTAATAACCCGTGCCATACAAACTACTGGCGAACACACAGAGGCAGATATAAAAGTGATAGAAGATATACAGGCTAATGATTTTTTTATACTATGTAGCGATGGGATTTTAGAAGGAATTGACAATGCTTATATGGAAGCCAATTTTTTATCTAAAAATACGCTTAATGATATATGTACAGGCATTGAAAAAATGTGCTCAATATATTCAAATGATAACTATTCAGGAATATTTATTAAAGTGATTGAATAACGATGATTTTTATTAATTGCTAAACTCCAAAAACATGATTGACATTACAACATCCAAATGTATATTTTGCTCCAAAAGAGAGGGTACAGAAATGTATGATGCAAAAATATTTCATGTAACAAAAAGAAGCACCTCGGGGAGTACAAGACAAGTAGCTTATGAAGTTAAAGAATTTGAAATTCCTATTTGTTCTATATGCAAAGAAACGCATAAAGCATCTGAAATAAAACAGGTAAAAATTGCATTTAAATACTTAATAACAGGCATAATAGCAGGAATAGCCGCAGCCTGTTTTGCAATATTCTTACACGATGCTTCTTATTGGTGCTTCTTTTGGTTTCCACTTTTGGGAGGGATGTTATTAACCATTCTTGGAAACATACTTGGGCTAAATATTTATAAGGAGGAATGCAGAAATTCAAATGTATATCCCTACAAACCCGAACTTATGAATAAACATCCTTTATTCGCTGAAATTATAAAAAAAGGCTGGAGTTTCAAACAGCCAAGCGCATAGTAATAGTTTTACTACCAAAATTTAATTATTTATGATATTATTAGAACTTCCGCCGGTATGGCAAATAGGGGTCATTGTAGTAGGCTTATTAATAGCTAATGGAATACTCCGCCTTTTAAAAGGAAATAAAGATAAATCAAAACCTGCAAAAGGATTGCTTGCAACATTGATAGAAAAAGCATTCCCAAATATCAACAACTTTAAAGAAGATAAAAAGGAGGATAAAAAAACAAGTTAATGCACCTGCCAGCAAACACCATATTAAATAACAAGCAATATCGCATTAAAAAAGTAATTGGGCAGGGTGGTTTTGGCATCACCTATTTAGCAGAAGAAATAGGCTACTACAGGCAAACAGGCTATAGTGATAAGCCTGAATATGTAGAGGCTAAAGCACCTGATACTGTTGTAATAAAAGAACTTTATTATAATGACTATTGCCAAAGAGATTTAAAAACTGGATTAGTCAATATTTCAAATACTGAAAAACGTATTGAGTTTAGCAAATTGGTAGAAAATCAATTGGATGAAGGAAAAAAATTGCGAAGCCTAAACCACCCAAATATTGTAAGAACGAGGGATATTTTTAAGGAGAATGGAACTGCATATATGGTAATGGATTATGTAGAAAGTACTGATTTGGAAGAGTTGCTTATAAAAGCAGGGAAAATAGAAAAGCCTAAAGCACTTAAATATATTAACCAAGTATTATCTGCATTAATACATATACACGATAGAAAAAAATTACACTTGGATATTACGCCAAGTAATGTTTTAATAAGCAAAGACAAAGATGCAGCAATATTGATTGACTTTGGAGTATCACAAAGCTATGACGATACTGGTAAAATAATTGGTAGAACAAGCCAATTAATAATTGGAATGAAAAAGTACTATGCTCCGAATGAACAAGGAGATATTGATAATTTAAAGACTTTTGATGCAACTTTTGATACCTATGCAGCAGGTGCTACCCTTTATCATTTATTAACAGGGCAAAAACCACCTTTAAGTAGCCTTTTAAGTACTGGCAGGGAAAAGTTAATACCTCCCTCTACATTTGTAAATAATAATGGAGTAAGCGATTATTTAGATGCAGTATTGGCTAAGTCATTGGCTCCTATGTTTCACGAAAGGTTTAAATCTGCAGCAGAGTTTGAAGGTGCTTTGGTAAAAGAAACAGAATATATAAAACAGGTAAGCGAAATAGGGAAGCTAATAGCATCAAAAAACTTTCAGTTAGCAGTTAATAAAATTGAAACTACTGAAACCAATTACCTGCCTACAAAATCATTAGCCGATTATAAAAAGATTGCTAATACAGAACTAAATAAGGATAGATTAAAGATTGAATTTGAAAACCATTTTTCAAAAGGGGTTGAATGGCAAAACAACAAAGAGTATAGCAAAGCTATACGAGAATTTGAAAAAGCATTAGAAATACAACCCGACAATGTAGAGGTCAAAACAAATCTTAACCACTGCACACAGCAACTTACCGAAATAAATAAACTAAAAGAAATTGATGGGTTGTTAATAGAAGGGAAAGCGTTTATTTCTAATAATCACTACGAAGCTGCAAAAAATACTTTCAATAGCATACTCTCAATAGACCCAAATCATGTTGAGGCTATTAGTTTATTAAAGGCTATTCAAGAAAAAGAGCAGGAAAGACATACAAAGGCGTTGGCTGAATTGATTATTGCATTCAACAATGAAGATTATCATAAAGCCATAGGGCTTAAACAATCAATAAACTTACAGACACTTTCAAAAAAGGATTTGGCAATAATTTATCTGCTCAATCAAGATAATGTATTGCAGTATAATAATGCAGCTAATGAGTTAAACACAATAGATACTCAATTAAACAAGCTAAATTACAATTACGAGGATTTTGATATTAAGCTCCAGAATATTGCAGATGACTACAAAAGCCTTTCTCAAAAAATAGACAGGTTAAATCTTCCACACAATAAACTGAATACTTTTAAAATAACAATTGAAAAGACACTAAAGACAAAACAAGAGGCTACTGTAGTAATTAGACCCTCAAAAAACACAACAAGTGAAACAATACTAATCCCATCAGAACAAGAAAAAATAATACCGAAAAGGAATAAGGAAAAATATATTTACAGAGGCATTTTGGCTGCTATAGTTGCGGCATTAGCCTTTCTGTATTTCAGAGAAAAAAGCAATTCAGTTAAAGAGCAGCCTATCATAGTAAGTACAGATTCATTGCCAGCTATGGTGGCAGATACTTCTATAATAAACACTTCGCCAAGCAAATTAAATGACACAGGTACTTCATTATCTACTATCTCCAAAACTGATGCGTTAAAGAATGATAATAAATGGAAAACAGAATTTAAAAATAGGTTTAATGAAATAAAAAATAAGGAATCTACATCCTCTGTAGACGAGTTATTTAATTTATACCAAGGAT
This sequence comes from Bacteroidota bacterium, assembly GCA_018268135.1. GTDB lineage: Bacteria > Bacteroidota > Bacteroidia > Chitinophagales > Chitinophagaceae > Ferruginibacter. Next base: position 40,546 of record JAFDXD010000089.1, on the reverse strand, counting down.
TATATGGTAGCCTCCCCAAAAGTGCTGCAAACGAAAAAGAGCAAGTGAAACAAAAAATGGATTACTGGGGAAGTAAATTTATTGACCAGAGCAAATTGGCTGAATCAGAAAGAAAAAGTCGAATGGAGGCTCAAGCTCAATCTTTAGTAAATGATGCCAACAATGCCTTTAAAAGTAATCTCTATCAACTTGCAGCAGAAAAATATTCCAAAGCAAATTCTATTGTACAAGGAAGTGGTGATGTTGGCTATTACAAATTTCTTGAAAAAGCTAAAGAACTTTATGATAAAATTGACCCATGTGCACCTCCATATCTTAACAGATTACGAGAAGCTAAATCAATAAAAAATACTAGTGAGGTGAATAATTTATTAAACAAATGCAATTAGCATGAAGCTGATAAGCCAAAATAACATTATTGCTAAATCTTTAAATAACTGATTATGACCTACACTAAACATATTATTATTTTGATTATTTTACAATACTCATTTTATGCTTCTTTCGGTCAGTTGAGTATTGATGCAAAATATTACTATAGCAGAATAATAACTGCTAAGGAGAAGAAAGATTACGAAGCATTTAAAACAAATTTTTTACATTTAGAAACTTTGATTGAGGGCAAAAGCCCTTCCGAAATGGATGACTCTACTCTTTACTATTATGCCACCAGCCTATACTATGCCGGCTATTATAATGTTGATTTAAAAACAAACCCATACTCAAAAGCTATTCCTTACTTTCAATACTGTGCCGATAAAGGCAGTTATGATTGTAGCTTCTATTTAGGCCGTATGTATCAAATAGGGTTGGGAATTGAAAAAAATGTCGATATAGCAAGGAAATATTTGGAGAGGGCTGCTTTAGGAGGAAATATGGAAGCCTGGGCTAAAAATAATTTAGGGATTTATTATCAGGATGTGAAAGATTACAAAACTGCTTTAAAGTTTTACAATTTAAGTGCTTCTCTGGGCTTTGGATTAGCTTATACAAATATCGGGTGGTTAAATTATAATGGGCATGGAGTTCCGCAAGATTATCAGAAAGCATTTGATAATTTCAAAAATGGAGAAACCTATAATGATGTAAAGCAGAATTATGCCTTAGGTTTAGGACATTGCTATTCTTTGGGGCGTGGAACTTCTATCGATTATAATAAAGGTATCTTTTACTATAAAATAGCTTCGAATTTAGGTATAGGAAGAGCCAGTGGTAGGATTGGGCAAATGTATGAATTAGGCCAAGGAGTTACCCAGAATTTTGATTCGGCAATATACTATTACCAAAAAGGGTCCCAAAATGATGGCTGGTCTGCAAACGAACTTGCTTTTTTTTATGGTAATAATTTAACTTTTAAAAATTATGATTCTGTTATTAAGTATTCCAAATTAGCTATATCAATGAATGAAAATTGGGGATATAACAATTTAGCATGGGCTTACAATGAACTGGACTATTCTGAAACATCTTTTTTAGATGTAGTAGAAAAAGGGTTTAATACCAACGACGAAATAATTTTACCCAATCTTACTGCACTGTATTCAGCAGTAGTTATTAATAAACAACTTAAAGATGAGTATGAGAAAGTGTTTAATCTTTTAAAAAAGTATGAAGACAAGGATAGTGATGGATTTTTACTAAATAATTTAGGGGTATTCTATAACCGTGGGCTGTATGTCAAACGAGATGATTTTAAAGCAGCTAAATATTTTCGTGCAGCAAAAGAAAAAGGTAATAAATTGGCTGCTGAAAATCTAAAGACTATGGGGATTGGTAGAACAAAGGAATTCTATTAAAAAGTTGCGTAAATAATAACCTGTATTTTGCGGAGAGTAAGAGATTCGAACTCTTGATACAGTTTCCCGTATACACACTTTCCAGGCGTGCTCCTTCAACCACTCGGACAACTCTCCATTAATTATATTCAGGGTTGCAAATGTAAGCGGATATATTTTATTAGTAAAAAAATCATTCTAATACTTTTTCCATTTGCATACTTCTGGAGCCTTTAATTAAAACGAGGGTATTTTCAATTCTTTTTTGTTTAAACCATTTGGCAGCTTCTGTAGAAAAAGTAAAATGCAAAAAGCCATCGGGGATATCTTTAAAGCCATCACCAGTTAACACTACATCTTCCCAATTGTATTTTTTTATGAGGCTGATAATGCCTTCATGTTCTTTATCACTGTCTGCGCCAAGCTCCATCATACTACCCAGTATTAATATTTTTTTATCTCCCTTCATTTTAGCAAAATTTTCAATTGCTGCCTTCATGCTGCTTGGGTTGGCATTATATGCATCTAAGATAATTTCGTTACTATCTTTTTTTATTAATTGAGAGCGGCTGTTTGATGGAGTATAACTTTCTATAGCGTCTTTAATTTTATTATCGGGTACATTAAAGTATTTGCCTACGCATACTGCGGCTAATATATTGGGCAAATTATAATTTCCAATGAGCTGAGATTTGATGAGAGGAAGGTTGGCACCTTTTGTAATTTTTACCTGTAAATAACTTTCATCGTTTTGTACTATGCCGGTATAATCTGCATTGATTGTACCGTATGTAATTACCTCTTTAATTCCTTTGCTTATCTCTATCAGGGTTTCAGAATCATTATTTATGAATGCTGTGCCTGCATTCTTTTTTAAATATTCAAATAGTTCTCCTTTTCCTTTTTTAATACCTTCTTCGCCGCCAAAACCCTCCAGGTGAGCTTTCCCAATATTAGTGATAATGCCATGAGTAGGCATGGTATATTCACAATACCCTTCAATTTCTTTTTGATGATTAGCGCCCATTTCAATTATAGCTATTTCTGCATCTTGTTTTATACGAAGTATGGTAAGTGGGACCCCGATATGATTATTTAAGTTGCCAAGGGTGGTATAACTTTTATAACTGCTTGAAATTACCTGTTGCAATAATTCTTTAGTGGTAGTTTTTCCATTGCTGCCGGTAATAGCAATAAAGGGGATATTAAACTGCTGCCGGTGTTTTTTGGCCAACTGCTGCAACATGCTTAGGCAGTTTTCTACCAAAATGATACGATCGTCTTTATTATCTGAAGGCTCATCTGCAATACAATACGAAGCGCCTGCCTGCAAGGCTTGTTGCGTGTAATGGTTGCCGTTATAATTAGGCCCTTTTAGAGCAAAAAATATATCTCCTTTCTTTAATTTACGGGTATCGGTTTCTACACTTGGGTTTTCTAAAAAAAGTGCATAAATATCATTTACTTGCATTTTTCAAAAATAAGAATATGAAATAAAAAACGGGCATTAAAAAAGCCCCATTTTGCAGGGGCTTTTTGTTTATTTCTTTTTACGGGAATTTTGTTTTCTTTTTCCGAAGATATTTCCTTCTTTAAAGCCGGGGCCTTCCGGAGGGCCTAGGTAAGTTTGTGCACAGCGGAAACCAACGGTGCTAGCACCCTGATCTTCCTGCATAAACCTGCGGGTACCGGGAGAAAGCCAATATGCTCTGTCATTCCAACTACCGCCTTTGATTACCCTGGATTTATCATTGATTAATGAACTTACGCCATAGCCATAATAAACACCACTTGCAGAGTCGCCATCTAAATAATCTATTACATTATTGTGCTGATAGTTGCTACGGTTTTTAATTTCTTCATCCGAAATATCTGTTTTCTTTAAATGCCCCATACTGTCTCTTTCATATTCGCCACTGCTGTTTTTGTAATATTTCTGAAATTTATTACCACGATAAGGGTTAAAATCCTGCTCATCTTCGGGAGTTAATGGTCTGTACACATCAGCTACCCACTCACTTACGTTACCACTCATATTATATAAGCCAAATGCATTTGGATAAAATGATTTTACATTTCCTGGTATTGCAGCACGGTCGTTTAAGCCACCTGCGATACCCATGTTATCACCACCACCACGTTTAAAGTTTGCAAGAAATTTTCCTTGCCAACTTCCCCTGCGGTTATCTCTAAGGCCATTGGGGTTTTTGCTCCATGAGTATATTTGTTGGTTAGAGATTAACTCTTCACCACTTTTACTTTCTTTTTTTCTGGGAGATGGGTTTTGGTCAAGTAATCCATAAGCGGCATATTCCCACTCAGCTTCGGTAGGCAGGCGGTATCCCATATTTAAAATACCGTCTTCCATTCTTACGTTTGCACGGGGTCTGCCATTTACATCTTTAATATCTGATTTTTTGGGTTTGCTTCTGCCCTGAATTAAATCGGGGTTCATCAGGTATGCTTCTGTATTAAAAGAACCTTCTGCTCCAGCGCCTTTCATCTCTCTTTTAGCAGCGTCTTTTTTCAAATAACCTGCTTTAATAAGTTTAAGCTCATTTACACGGTCGGTTCTCCAGGTACAAAAATCATGTGCCTGTTGCCAGCTTACACCTACCACAGGGTAATAATTATAAGATGGGTAGCGGAAATAATATTCTACATAAGGCTCATTATAAGCAAGCTCTTCTCTCCATACAAGAGTATCCGGAAGCGCTTTGTATATAATAGAGGTATCACCGCTAAATGTATTTTCAAGCCAATAGAGATATTCACGGTAGTGAACATTGGCTACTTCTGTTTCATCAATAAAGAAAGAAGGTACTGTTACACGCCTGGGTATATTATTCCAGTCGCCCATTACATCCTCATCTTTAGCACCCATCAAAAAAGACCCGCCCTGTACAAATACAAGACCCGGACCGGCTTTTGGGTATTTTACTTTGGCAACATGAAAGTTACCCATGTTTTTGTCATCATAATTCCAGCCTGTAACATCAGACTTTCCTTTTTTCTTACCAAATAAGCCGCCATTTTTACAAGCGCTTAGGGAGATAGCAGCGACGGCTATCAGCATCAGATTTTTACCTGAAATTAATTTTTGCATGTGCATTCGTTTTGCAAATTATTTAACGAAAGGTTTTCTTTAATATTGTATAGGAGGTTATACAGTTGCGAATATAGTACATTAAATGAAAAATATTTGGTTAAGATTTTGATAGTAACAGTTGAAAAAAAATAATATATAATTTTCAAATAAATTTAAAGAAGTTACCTCCTAATGCTTTTTTATAAAGAAGCTCATAATTTTTAGTAAAAACTGAAAGGAAGACATAATTTTTTTATTCAAATATCGTTAGGGAGTTAAATCTGGTACAGTTTTAGAAAAAGTATCAAAAAAAGAAAATATTTTTTGGAGGCTCAAAATTAAATGCTATATATTTGAAGCCTGTTTTTAAAATATTTTAACAAGAAATTATAATTTTATTGCTGATTTAAAGAAATCAATTATTTTTACGGTATATAGAAACCTATTTATAATAAAACCATTAAATAAACGCTTATAGAGGTAAGTCTACCTAACCAAGACAAACAAAACGCATGAAAAAAGCAACATTGAAACTTACTGCCTTAGTGATGTTACTCGGTACCGGGGCTGCTACAACTGCTCAAACTTCTGGTAATGTTCAACTTAATACTGTTACCACAGCTGTACCTTTTTTAAGAATATCGCCTGATGCCCGTAGTGCAGGTATGGGAGATGCCGGCATAGCCACAGCTCCAGATGCATATTCCGGATTTTGGAATATTGCTAAAACTCCTTTTTCGGCTAAAACATCGAGCATAGGTGTTACCTACACTCCCTGGTTGAGCGATCTTAATTTAAAAGACGTTTTTTTAGCATCTGCTGCAGGATATTACAAACCAGACGAAAATTCAGCAATTTCTTTGGGGTTAAGGTATTTTAGCCTTGGAGATATACAATTTACAGATGCAAACAGCAATAATATTGGTAGCAAACGCCCACGTGAATATGCTATTGACTTAGGCTATTCAAGAAAATTAAGTTCAAAAGACGGTTTGGGTATCGCTGTTCGCTACATTAGTTCTGACCTTGCAAGTGGAGCCATTAATGGTGTTACTTACAAAAAAGGTACTACAGTAGCAGGAGATTTGCACTATTTTCATAATGGATTAAAAGAAGATGGAAGTGGCCTTAGCTGGGGTATTACATTAAGCAACCTTGGCGGTAAAATTTCTTATACAGATAATGCTACTCAAAAAGATTATATCCCTGCAAATCTTGGCGCTGGTATAGCTTATACTAAGGCATTTGATGCTGATAATAAACTTACTTTCGCTTTTGATTTAAATAAATTATTAGTACCAACTCCTGGCGATACAAGCGCAGCTTCACTTGCAGCCTACCGCTCTCAGGGTGTAGTAAAAAGCTGGATCAATTCATTTAGCGATGCACCAAGAGGTGGCAGTGAAGAAATTAAAGAAATTACCGGTTCTATCGGAGCAGAATACTGGTATAAAGAACAATTTTCTTTCCGTGCCGGATATTTTTACGAAAATCCTGACAAAGGAAACCGTCAGTATTTTACTGTAGGCGCTGGCTTAAAGTACAATACTTTTGGATTAAATTTTGCATACTTAGTTCCATCTGGTACTGGTGTTAACCGCAATCCATTGTCAAATACATTGCGTTTCAGCCTCATTTTTGATGTGAAATAAAAATCATTCATATATTTGAAAAAGCGTTCCACTAAAAAGGAACGCTTTTTTTGCATCAAATAAATTGTAGATATTTACATTTAATAAAAGATTTTAATGAGCTACAGGATTGGTTCCGGAATAGATTTTCATCAGTTAACAGAAGGGAGAGATTTATGGATTGGAGGAGTAAAAATTCCACATTATAAAGGCGCTTTAGGCCATAGTGATGCGGATGTATTGCTACATGCTATATGCGACGCTATGCTGGGCGCTTTATGTTTAGGTGATATCGGTAAACATTTTCCGGATACTGATATAACTTATAAAAATATAGACAGTAAAATTTTACTAAAAAATACATTTGACCTTATTGAAAAAAGAGGGTATGGTATTGTAAATATTGACTCAACAATTTGCCTGGAAAAACCTAAAATAATGCCTTATGTATCTCAAATGCAAGAGGCTATTGCAACCATTTTACAAATTTCTGTAAATGATATTTCAATAAAAGCTACTACTACAGAAAAAATGGGGTTTGCCGGGAGAGAAGAAGGCCTGATAGCTTATGCTACTGTATTATTAAACAAAAAATAAAATTATTAATGGAAACAATCGCCATAAAAGTTATTAATAAATCTAACAACGAATTACCTGATTATGCCACACAAGGCTCTGCCGGAATGGATATTAGAGCAGACTTATCACAACCAATGCTACTGGCTCCTTTAGAAAGAAAACTAATACCTACCGGAATTTTTATGGAAATACCACAGGGTTTTGAAGTGCAGGTACGGCCCCGCAGTGGGCTGGCTTTTAAAAATGGAATTACCTGCCTTAATACACCCGGCACCATTGATAGTGATTACAGGGGAGAGGTAAAAGTACTGCTGATAAACCTTAGCAATGAGGCACAAACAATAAACAATGGAGACCGCATAGCACAACTAATAGTAGCCAGAGTAGAGCAGGCTGCATTAATTAGTGTACAACAATTAAATGATACTGTAAGAGCCGAAGGAGGTTTTGGGCATACAGGCGTAAGTAATTAATTTTTTAAATAGAAGAATGAAATCAATTAAATATTTTTTGCCAATAATTTTAATGATAGGGGCAACAGCATGCCATACAACCAAAAAGATTAACAAGGCTATTGCACCTAAAGACACTACCATGGTTGTAATAAATCATACTGCTGAAGATTCCATTTTATTTGCAGACAATGTTAAAAAAAACCTGGCCGATAATTTTATTGATTTTAATACCTTTTCTGCAAAAATAAAAGTAGATATAGAAGACGCAGAAGGGAAACAACCAGATATAACCGCCGTGGTAAGAATGGTAAAAGACAGTGCCATCTGGATTTCATTGTCTGCTACATTTTTAAATTTTGAAGTATTCAGAGTGCTCATTACAAAAGACAGTGTTATTGTATTGAATAAACAAAAAAAAGAAGTTCAATACCGGTCTTTAGATTATTTGCAAGAAGTAACACAAATACCATTTGATTTTAAAACCATTCAGAATTTATTGATAGGTAACCCTATTTTTTTTGACTCTTCTAATGCTACCTTTAAAAATATAGGAAATTATATTTTAGCCTCATCTGTTGGTAATGATTTTAAAAACCTTCTTACATTATCATTAGATAATAAAAATGTGCTTCATAGTAAATTAGACGATATAGATTTAGCAAGAAACCGGACTGCCGATATAACTTATGATGCCTATACCAATATAAATGGCAAGCCATTCTCTACCTACAGGCAAATAGTGGTATCCGAAAAAAACAAACTCGACCTGAGAATGAACTTCAAACAATTTGAGTTTAACAAAGAATTATCGGTTTCATTTTCTGTTCCAAAAAATTATAAAAAGAAATAATCGTTATTTTTAACGGCATCATTAGTACAATTCTGCTCATAAGTGAGCAGAGATTTTATCTTTGCATAAATTTTTTAAATTACATTAATGCTGAAATATATTTTTTCCCTGGCTTTTTTTTGCGTTATATCTGCAACCCTATTTGCCCAAACCCGTGAGGAGCTTGAAAAACAGCGCCAAAATTTAAAAAAAGAAATTGAGCAAACAGAAGAGCTACTCAATAAAAACAAAGCACAAACCAAAGAAAACCTCTACCAGCTTTCTCTTATCAACAATAAAGTAAACCTTCAAAACAGGGTGATTGATAATATTAATTATGACTTAAGGCTTTTAAATAATAATATTTATTCAATACAACGAGATATTAATAAGTATGACAAACTTTTGGATACTTTAAAACAAGAGTATGCAAAAAGCATGGTATATGCGTATAAAAACCGGAGTAATTATGAGTTTTTAAACTTCATTTTTTCGGCAGATAATTTTAATGACGCCATTAAACGACTATCTTATTTAAAAAGTTATAGAAGCTATAGAGAAATGCAGGGGCAAAATATAGTGCGTACACAGGAATTAAGACGACAAAGAATTCAAGACCTTGGCAGTTCAAAAAAAGAAAAAAACAGCACCCTGCAGGTACAAAGTAAAGAAATGCAAACGCTCGAAGATCAGAAGAAAGAACAAGACCGTGTAGTAACAGAATTAAAAAAACAAGGGAAATCTATCAACAACCAGATTGCAGCCAAGAAAAAGCAAATGGCAAAAGTAAGCAATGCCATTGCAGCAGCCATTAGAAAAGCACAGGAAGCTGCAAAAAAAGAGGCCCTTGCCAAAGCTGCTAGAGAAGAGCGAGAAAGGAAAGCAGCGCTGGCCAAAGCTAATGCTAATGCTAACGAGGCTACTAAAAATAATAATGCAGAAAATAATGCTCCTGCCAATACAAAATCAGTGGCAGCTACAACAAAAGTAAATGCACCAGCCAAAAAAGTAGAAAGCGTATTATTAAATGCAGATAATTTAGCCCTGAATTCTAGTTTTGAAAGAAACAGGCACAATCTGCCCTGGCCTGTAGATAAGGGCTATGTACTTATGCATTATGGCCTTAATAAATTACCCAGTGAGGGAGATATTATATTAGCTTGTACTACCATTTCAGCAGATATTGGCAGCCCGGTAAAATCTATTTTTGATGGTACAGTTATTTCTATTACACAGGTAGAAGATACTTATGTTATTACCATACAGCATGGTAAATATTTTAGCTCATACTATAATGTAAACTCCATTTCGGTTCAAAAAGGTGAACAGGTAAAAACAGGCCAGGTGATTGGTAAAGTAGCTGCCAATTTAGACGGAGTAGGCTCTATAGATTTTTACATGAGCAATGAAAAAGGGGAGTTTGATCCTGAATCCTGGTTGAGGCATCGCTAACTGATTACTTTATTGTACAGGGCTTCATACTTGGGTACAATGTTAGAAATATCAAATTTCTTTGCCTGCTCTAATGCATTTTTTTTAAATACTTTTAAAGTTTCATCATCCTTTAAAATTGAAACTGCATTTTTAGCCATGTCATCCACATCGCCCACATTGCTCATATAGCCCGAAAAACCATTAATGTTTATTTCGGGCAAGCCCCCTACATTGGTAGATATTACAGGCACCTGCGCCGCCATGGCTTCCAAAGCAGCAAGACCAAAGCTTTCATATTCGCTGGTCAAGATAAATAAATCTGCAATAGATAATAAATCTTCCATCTGATCCTGTCGCCCCAAAAATTTTACCTCAGCACAGGGAGAACAATCACGAGTCATCGATTCTAAATATGGCCTTTCGGGGCCATCGCCAATCATCAATAACTTGCAAGGCACTTTTTCATAAATCAGCAAAAAGGTTTTTAATACATCATCTACCCTTTTTATTTTTCTAAAATTTGAGGCATGTACTAATATTCGCTCCCCTTTTGGAGCAATCAATTTTTTAAAAGCATCTACCGGCCTTTTATTAAACCGGCTCACATCTACAAAATTATAAATGACTTCTATTGGTTTGTCAATGCTAAAATTTTTGTAAGTTTCTTCTCTTAAATTTTCAGATACTGCGGTTAAAATATCACTTTCTTCCATTGAAAACGTTACTACCGGGCTATACGTTTTATCCCTGCCTACCAGGGTAATATCTGTACCATGCAGGGTAGTAATAACCGGAATTTTTTTATTTTGTTTTGCAAGTATTTGCTTTGCCATATAAGCCGCAGAAGCATGAGGTATGGCGTAATGTACATGCAGTAAATGAATATCGTGATTATTTACCACATCTACCATTGTACTTGCCAGTGCTGTTTCATACGGCGCAAAATCAAACAAAGGATACGAGGGCACCCTTACTTCATGATAAAAAATATTGGCATGAAAACCACCAAGCCTTACCGGCTGCTGATAGGTAATAAAATGGATATTGTGCCCTTTATCACTCAGCGCTTTACCTAACTCTGTAGCCAATACACCGCTACCGCCAAAGGTTGGATAACACACAATTGCTATATTCATAAATATTTTTTGAAAGAATTATTAATTTTATTGAACCCGGCAGCACAACAATTTTCAGCTTCAGTGGCGTCGCACTCTTGTACATCATCTCTGCACTCAACAAAAAGTATCTGCCCGGATAATTTTTTATTATTTTTTTTGAAGTAAAATGCAATTTACAAAATTGCCGCCTTTAAATTTTATTATTACTGTAATTCGTAAATGTTTAAGTTTGTTTATACAAACATTGATACATGAAAAAAATTTACTGCATATTTTCCGCTTTAGTGTTGTTTAGTTTTGCTACTTCTGCCCAAAACCAGGATTCCGTTACCATTAAAAAACTGGCTGATGATATTCTTACCAATGGTAAGCTCTATGATAACCTGCGATACCTCTGCAAAAAAATCGGGCCTCGCCTTAGCGGCTCTGCCAATGCACAAAAGGCAGTGTTGGCTACAGCCAAAATGCTAAAAGAAGCCGGGGCAGATACAGTGTATTTGCAACCTTGTATGGTTCCTCATTGGATACGGGGCAAAAAAGAAACAGGGTACATACAATTGGATGACCAATCAAAATATAATTTACAATTGTGCGCCATTGGAAACACCGTTGGTACGGCCGTTGGAGGGCTAAGGGCGCCTGTGATAGAGGTAAAAAATATGGCAGAGTTGCAAAAGCTAGGAGTGGACGCCATAAAAGGAAAAATTGTTTTTTTTAATATAGTAATGGATCCTACTTATATCAATACTTTTCAGGCCTATGGCGATTTTGGAGCAGGAAGGTTTACAGGCCCGGCACAAGCAGCAAAGTATGGAGCTGTAGGGGCAATGGTTCGCTCACTTTCTATAAATGTAAATGACTATCCGCATACCGGTGTTACAAGGTATGATGATGCTTATCCTAAAATACCGGCAGTATGCATCAGTACCAAAGACGCTAATTGGCTAAGTGAGCAGATACAATCAAAAAAAGTTGTTTCTGCATATTTTAAAACCAATTGTAAAATGTTGCCGGATGCGCCAAGTTATAATGTAATTGGCGAAATAAGAGGCACAGAGTTTCCGGATGAGATTATTACAGTGGGAGGCCATTTGGATAGCTGGGATCTTGCAGAAGGCGCAAATGATGATGGATCGGGCGTTACACAAAGTATAGAAATTATTAGAGCGCTAAAGGCCACCGGAATAAAGCCTCTGCGTACTATTAGGGCAGTAATGTTTATGAATGAAGAAAACGGGGGCAAAGGGGCAGATGCTTATTTGGAAAATGCTCTTCAAAAAAAAGAGCACCATATTTTTGCATTAGAAAGTGATGCCGGTGGTTTTAGCCCCAGAGGATTTACCTTTGAAATGACACCCGACAAAGAAAAAAAATTGATGCAATGGCTACCCCTGTTTTATAATTATGGTGTGTACTTTTTTTCAAAAGGTGGCAGTGGCTCAGATGTGGGGCCGCTACGAAAAACCGGTGCTGTACTTGCCGGCCTAAGCCCCGATAGCCAGCGCTATTTTGATATTCACCATGCTGCCACTGATGTATTTGAAAATGTAAGTGAGCGTGAGCTAAAACTGGGTGCAGTAAATATGGCCGCATTAGTATGGCTGGTGAGTGAGCATGGTTTGTAATGATAAATATTTAATTGTTAACTTTATTTTTAAATACATGTTATGGAAGATTTTAAAGCTGTAGAGGCTCCTAAAAAAACAAGTGGGTTCAAAAAATTTATGCGCTGGACTTTATTTCTGTTCATCGTTTTTCTTTCATTTTTTATTTGGTGGCGCTATTACTATGTATTTGGCGAGGGGGTAAAGTCCGGAGAATTGAATTACCTGGTAAAAAAAGGCAACGTTTTTAAAACCTATGAGGGAAAACTAATACAGTCTGGGTTTCGCTCCCAAACTACCGGCGGGGTACAATCTTATGAATTTGAATTTTCGGTAGCAAACGATAGTATTGCCAATGTATTGATGAACAATAGCGGCAGCTATTTTGATCTTCACTACAAAGAATACAAACATGCATTGCCCTGGCGTGGTTATAGCGAATTTATTGTGGATGAAATAAGGAGTATGAAGCCATCGGCAAATCATTAATACCCTCCGGCATACAATAAAAAAATAACCGGTTGCTTATGCAGATCAGGTTTTTTATTTTTCCATTGTGCCATGTTGCAGGTAATGATGCGCTCATTAGCAGCAGTAATATTAATGCCAATACATAGCTTTGTATTGGCATTGCAGCTTTTTATGAGAGCATCAAAAAGCTGGTTATTGCGATAGGGGGTTTCAATAAAAATTTTTGTGCTATTGTTTTTTTGAGAAGATATTTCAAGTTCTTTAATTTTCTTTATTCTTTCAGCATTGTCTATTGGCAGGTAGCCTACAAATTCAAACTGCTGGCCATTCATACCACTGGCCATTAATGCCAGCAAAATAGAGCTTGGCCCTACCAGTGGTTTTACAGGGTAATGCATATCCTGCGCAGCTTTTATTAAATACTGGCCAGGGTCTGCAATGCCCGGGCAGCCAGCCTCGCTTATGATGGCAATGTTTTTTTGTGCTTTCATTGCAGCAATAAAATGTTGCAATTGCTCTTCTTCTGCTTTGTGTATGGCAAACCATTCAAAATCATCAATCACAATGGTTTTGTCCATGCTTTTTAAAAAGCGCCTGGCAGTGCGTTCATTTTCTGCAAATATTACCGTGCATTTTTTTACAGCTTCTAATACGTAAGTAGCAATGGTATCAGTAGCATCTTCTGCCAGCACACAGGGAATTAAATAGAGGCTTGCCATACTTTTAAATTATTACATTTTTTTTTCTGGCACTTATCAGGCTAAGGGTAGCTGCAATTACTGCATAGCTTGGTGCAAACAACCAGCCAATAACAGGAATAAGATTAAGCAAATAAAAAACAAGCCCATTGCCAATAGCAAGCCCTTTGTGCCGGCCAATTAGTTGAATACTTTGTGCGGCAGATAATTTATTTCTTTCGCTACTGTAATCCAGCATGGAAAAACCAAAATAATAACACTCTACCAACAGGGCAACCAGCGGAGCTACCCATCCTACCAATGGAAAGAATGACAGGATGAGTATGGTGATGATATAAACCGTTTGCCATAAAATATTTCTTAAAGCAATTCTAATACCTCTCATAATATCTTTTATCAATTGCTTAAAATTAAATGGGAAGTCTTTTCCTTCTATAATGCTTTCTGTTTTTTCGCTTAGGTAAGCAAATACCGGCGAGCCGATTATTAAAAATATAAATTTGAAAAGAGAGAAATAAAAAAGCAATAGTACCAATCTTAATATTACCTGGCCTACTATAAAGAAGAAACTAAGCCAACTGTCATGCATGGAATCTAACCAGTTGCGTACACCGGTTTTTAGCAAAATAAACTCTATGGCGCTATTGCTTGATACCCAAAAAAGATATACCCCCGCTATAAATAAAATAGAATAAAAAATGCCGGGGATTATTATCCATTTCCACAATTTATTTTTTACTATAAACCGGTGGGCATCAAAAAAAGATTGGATGGATATGATGATTTCTTTGAGCATGATGATTAGAGGCGCTTAATAAGAGGGTTAAAGGTAAAAAGAGTGCGGCACAATTCAATAGATAATATGGCTTACAGTAATAGGATAAGGTATTTTAATATCAAACCTTCATTCCTATTTGGATTTTCTTTATTTTCTTTTTGTCTTGATACAAAATGTAACAAAAAAATAAAGGCTGCATAAAAAAGCTAAAAATTAGAATGCCGCCAAAATAAAATTAGTTGGGACAATAGATTATATCCCAGCTAAAGTGCGACTTACCAGCCAACTGCAATATTCAGCTTTTTCAGCATTCATTTTATTTCTTACAGGCTGTCATCCAAATTTTTTTAACGCTTTTTTATGCGGCCCATACTCAAGCCTCGCAAATTTATTTTTTACTAATACTACTTAATCCAATATGGAAAAAGTATGAAGTAATTATCTTGATTTTAAAATAGAGGAGTACAAACAGTACAGGTTAAATAAAATAAATTTGATAAAAAAATTAAATGAAAAAATTGCCTCTTGCTTTTTATGACAGGGAGGATGTGCAGCAGGTAGCCAGAGATTTACTGGGTAAAATAATTGTTACCCATATTGACAATGTTATTTGCAGTGGCATAATTGTAGAAACAGAGGCTTATGTAGCATTTACTGACAAGGCTTCACATGCTTACATGGGCAGGCGTACGGCACGCAATGAGCACATGTATTCGGCACCGGGCACAGTGTATGTATATATTTGCTATGGAATGCACAATATGCTCAACGTGGTTACCAATAAAAAAAATATACCCGATGCAGTATTGATAAGAGCCATCGAGCCTTTAGAAGGCAGTAGTGCCATGCTTGCCCGTACCGGAAAAAAATTAACAGACTACAGTATAACCAAGGGCCCGGGCAATGTAGGTAAGGCGCTGGGTATTTTAAAATTGCACTCTGGCTTGTTACTAACTGGCAAAGTGATTAGTATATACGAAAATACATCTGCCATTATTAGCCCCGAAAGTATTGGAGTAAGCAAGCGGATTGGAGTAGAAAGCGCCGGCCGGGATAGTTTATTGCCTTATCGCTTTTATTTGAAGGGAAATAAATTTGTAAGTGCAAGACCGGTAAAGTAGTAAAAATTATAAGTAAAAAAAATGATCCATGCCGGTATGCGGTACAAGTGTGCGACGCAACGATGTTGCCATGAAAAACAAATGCCGGGTTCAAAAAAAAAATTAAAACTTAGGGCAGGGAATGCCTTTTCTTTGAGCGGGTCGTTTTATATAAATTATTGAAAACTCAGAGCCGCCGCGGCTACCGGTAGCTGCTTTTAGGCTGCTAACATTTACATCGTAGCTGGCGCCTATACGAAGGCCGTTAAATTCGAGCCCAAGGTAGGGTATAATGGCATCATTGATGCGAAGCCATGAGCCTATATAAACATTGGTTGGATTGTTTTGATCATTATTGGCATTTAGCTCTAATGCAGCGCCAATAGTGGTTTCGCTGGCCTTGTTTTGAATTTGCTGTATGGCAGAGGCATTAACTGATACTACATCAGACAGTGGAAGTGTAACACCGCCATGTACGGTGAACCGGCCATTTAAATACCAGTTTTTATCCTTAAAACTTACCCTGGGTTTGTTGATATGATACATAGAAACTCCGAGGTAATAATTATTGTATCCATTGCTGGAGCCGGAGTATAAAATGCCGGCATTTACATCAAAATAATTTTGATTGGTACCATTTGCAAATGTTTCGGAAGTAGGCCTGGCAACCGGGTCAAATCCGTTTTGTGTAAGATTATCTTCAAACAATAATTTTGAAATATCCAGCACCATACTGCTATACGTACCCTGAAAACCAGCGCCAATGGTATTATAGCCATCTTCATCCAATGCTTTGTGGTATGACACGGATAAAGAGCCGTAATTAAGTTTTAACTGGTTGTTGGCGCTGGCATCAGTAACGCCGGAAATACCAACACCAAACACATCTCCATCAGGTATTTTTGATTGCAGTATGGGAAAATCAATCGATGCACTTGAGGTTACATAAGCTTTTGGTATTGATGGCCATTGGTCTCTATGATTGGCGGCTATCCTCCACTGCCCGTCGAACTTGCCTGTAAAAGCAGGATTGAGTGTAAGTGGTGAAGAGAAAAATTGTGAAAAGTGCGGGTCTTGTGCATTGGAAATTAATACACAAAAAATGCAGCAAATAAGCAATAAAATTTTTCTCATCTAAATCAGTTTGTAAAATTTAAAGATAGCAATTTGAAGAGGAATGCTGCACTCCCAGTCAAACAATATTGTTAAATGGTAATTATTTTAACAGCTTTATATTAAAAAAATATTACTGCTGCATTTTAGAGCCATAAGCCAGGTCGCCGGCATCGCCAAGGCCGGGTACTATATAGCCTTTGGCGGTAAGCTCTTCATCTATGGCTCCGCACCATATTATTGCATTTGGCTCGGCTTTTTGTACAAAATCTATCCCTACGCTACAAGCAATAGCGCATACTATATGAAGCTCTTTAATATTGCCCACTTCTTTTAAATATTGTATTGCTTTTACCAGTGATGAGCCGGTAGCAAGCATTGGGTCGCTTAAAATTACTACCCGGCCTTCTATTTGGGGGCAGCTCATGTACTCAAGGCTTATCTCAAAAGTACCATCTGCATGGTGCTTGCGGTAAGCGCTTAAAAATGCATTGTCTGCCCTGTCAAAATAACTAAGCAATCCATTGTGCATGGCCAGGCCCGCTCTTAATATGGTAGCCAATACGGGTTGCTCTTTTAGCATTTTACAATCTGCCGTGCCCATGGGCGTGGTAATGGTAACTACTTCTGTAGCCAGGCCTTTACTAATTTCATAGCCCATTACTTCTGCTATCCTCTCCAGGTTTCGCCTAAAGCGCAATCTGTCTTGCTGCACCTGCACATTTCTTAACTCTGCCACCCAGTTGCTTACCAGTGAGTGGTCTATACTTAAATTGTGTACCATCATATTTTTTTAAACCGTTGTAATATTTTTTTTGTCCCGGCAGTGTATCGCTAATCCCCTTCATTGGCGTCGCACTCTTGTACTGCAAATCTATATGCAGCTATTATCTAAGCGTATTATACCATTGTACTTTCAATAATACGTTAAATATTATATTGGGTCAACAAATCTATAATAAAATCGTTCAGTATCCTTTATTTTTGGTTGCCCTTTTTAAAAATATATTAGCATGAAGCCATTATTTTTTTTATGTACCGCCATTCTTATTAGCGCTGCAGCCTGCAATAATAGCAGTAAGTACAATATAAAAACCACCGATAAATACGAGCAAACAAAAGAAACCCTTGGTGAAACCGAGCAGAAAAACCCATCGAGGTTTATAACAGTAACGGGTAATAATAAGCGTAACCTGCTTGGGCAAACGGTGGTAAAAGGCACCCTTGTAAATAAGGCTACGGTAGTAACTTATAAAGATGTAGATATTAAACTTTCTTTTTTTAGTAAAACGGGTACCCTGTTAGAAGAAGACCACGATGTAGTGTATGAAAGCATTAACCCCGGCGCTACTACTCATTTTAAATCAAAATATTTTGCACCAAAAGGTACCGATAGCGTAGCCATGCAGGTAGTAGGGGCAAAATATTGATATTGTTTTTTTGAGCCATTAGCTTTCTATAAAGCTAAAGCTATCGCCATCAAACAACCCTTTGTCACTTAGTTTTAAATGCGGTATTACCAGTAGCGCCATAAACGACAATGTCATAAAAGCCGCTGCCAGCCTGCTTCCAAGCGTTTCTTTTACAAAGTTATCAATGGCAGTATAATTGGCCGCTACTTTATAGCCATCTTCATTGCTCATTAATCCGGCCACAGGTAGCGGCAGTGCCATCTCGGTATTATTGCATACAGCGCTTATGCCTCCCCGTTGTGCTATCAATATATTTACCGCTTTGCAAATACTTTCATCATCTACCCCTACAGCTACTATATTGTGGCTGTCATGTGCTACAGTAGATGCGATGGCTCCTTTTTTTAATCCAAAATTTTTGATAAATGCTTTTGCAATGGGTGCATTGTGGTAGCGGTTTACAACTACTATTTTTAAAATGTCATCTGCTGTATTGCTTACCATTTTTCCGTTTTCAATGGTAGGCATTGCATAGAGTTTATTGGTAATTAATTGCCCCTCCAATGCTTCAATTACTGGAATTTTTTCATTACTATTTTTTGCAGCCATTTCAAAATCGCCAGGTGATTTTTTATCGCAGTTAAATGAATTGATAATAGCTGCCGGACTGGTTGTAATAAATGATTTGCCTTCTTGGGCTACCAATTGGCCATCAATGTATGTTTCAGTTACTTCAAAGTTTTGAAGGTTTTTTACAAAAATCATATCGGCAGCATCGCCGTGCCTTAGGGTACCATTGTGCATATTATAATGCCGCACCGGATTGATACAGGCTGCCTGTAATACTTTAAATACATCAATACCTTTTGCTACAGCCCTGGCGCATAGCTGGTTGATATGCCCCAATACAAGGCTATCGGGATGTTTGTCATCGCTGCAAAACATCATGTTGGCATAATGCTCATGCATCAAATCAATCAGCGCTTCAAAATTTTTTGCGGCGCTGCCTTCCCTTATCAGCACTTTCATTCCGTAGGTTAGTTTTTCCAAAGCTTCTTCGTAAGTAAAACATTCGTGGTCGGTACTAATGCCGGCATCAATATATTTTTTAGCCAGCTCTCCTCTAAGGCCGGGTGCATGGCCATCTACGGGCTTATTGTATTTTTTAGCCGCTGCTATTTTTTTCATTACTTCTTCATCTGCATGCAACACTCCCGGAAAATTCATCATTTCACTCAGGTAATTTATTTGCGGCGATGCTAATAATTTTTCTACTTCAATAGCATTTAAGGAAGCGCCTGCGGTTTCAAAATGGGTAGCAGGCACACAGCTTGGTGCACCAAAATGAAATTTAAAAGGCACCGTGTTTCCATTATCAATCATGTACTGTACGCCTGCCATGCCGCATACATTGGCAATTTCATGCGGATCGCTGATGGTGCCGGTAGTGCCATGTACTACGGCAAGCTTTGCAAACTCTGATGGTACCAGCATGCTGCTTTCTACGTGTACATGGCTATCAATAAAGCCGGGTAAAATATATCTCTCTCCCTCCTTTAGCTCCCCTGTTTTTTTGATAGCAATAATTTTACCATCTGATATATCTATGTCTCCATAAAAAATTGTTTTCTCTTCTATTTGTACAATATTTCCTTTAAGCGTAAATGTAGCCATGGTATATTTAATTTTTAATCGTTCAATAAATCCGGCCTGCGCTGCCGGGTTCTTTCTAAAGATTGCTCCATTCGCCAGGCATCTATGAGTTTGTGATTGCCGCTTTTTAAAATAGACGGAATTTCCCATCCTCTAAATACTTCGGGCCTGGTATATACGGGTGGCGCCAGCAAATTATCCTGAAAAGAATCAGTAAGGGCGGAGCTTTCATCATTTAAAACCCCGGGCAATAGGCGCCCAATAGCATCGGTAAGTACTGCTGCCGCAAGCTCCCCGCCACTTAGTACAT
This sequence comes from Bacteroidota bacterium, assembly GCA_018268135.1. Classification (GTDB taxonomy): domain Bacteria; phylum Bacteroidota; class Bacteroidia; order Chitinophagales; family Chitinophagaceae; genus Ferruginibacter. The sequence continues at coordinate 20,498 of JAFDXD010000089.1, read as the reverse complement.
AATCGCCAATAGATATTTCTTTGGTAATAAAATGATCCCTTACTCTTTGGTCTATGCCTTTGTAATGGCCGCATATCATGAGTAAATTATTTTTGAGAGAAAGGGTGTTGGCCATTTTTTGTTGTAGTGTTTCTCCATCGGGAGTAAGATAAATTACTTCATCGTAATTTGTTTTTTGTTGCAGCGCCTCTATGGCATTTACCAAAGGTTCTATCATCATTACCATACCGGCTCCTCCGCCAAAAGGATAATCATCTACCTGTGCACGGGCATAAGTAGTGTACTCCCGAAGGTTTATCACATTTACGGTAAGCAGGCCTTTATCATTTGCTCTCTTCATGATTGAATGTGCAAATGGTGAATTAAGTAAATCAGGAACCACGCTAATGATGTCAATTTTCATTCCGGTAATTTTATGCTGCAAATTATGCTAATTAGCATTTATTTTAACAGGATTGAATGCTGCACTCTATTAATAAAATAAAATAGATGTGTGCTGCAAATTTTAATTCGCTTTTTATTTAACGCAAGTAGCAGCCTTGCATGGGGCTAAAAACAAAGCAGGATTATTGATTTTATTTCAACAAGAGTTTTTAGCCTTCCAAAAATTCATCCAGGTCTCTTTTATTTTTCTTAGTAGGCCTGCCTACCTTGCTTAAGCGCTTGCCGGTATGAAACACTGCCGCCTGAAACTGGATGCGTTCTATTTCTTCTGCCGGTGTGATATCTATATAATATTTGATGGCTTCTGAATATTGTACACGGGTATAAAGCAGGGCGGTTACTTTTATCCGCCATTTTTTGCCTTCTGTTTTTATTTCGTATTCATCATCTATGTTTACAATTTTAGATGCTTTTGCAGAAACGCCATTGTATTTTACCTTGCCTTTGTCGCAAGCTTCGGCTGCCTGGCTACGGGTTTTGTATAGGCGGATACTCCATAAATATTTATCTAACCTTAGTTTTTCTTTTTGCATTTTGCACTTATTAAAGCCGAAAAAGGGTATGCCGTACAAGTGAGTGACACAACGATGCTGCCCAATGCTTCTCTGCTTGTTTCCAAAAAAAATAATATTCAAAATTATTATTCTTTTTTTTAATGGTAATGCGGTAAGCTGGTATTTGCTTAATTTTAAAAAAAAATAAAAATGAAAAATTGGAAAATGAAAAACTGGCTTATTGTATTTCTGCTTTTTTGTATAAATGCTTCTGCACAGCGGGGAGGTATTAATTGGACGGCCGATGGGCTTGGGTATACCAAATTTAAAGATGGCGGGATAGTGAAAATAGACCCCAAAACTGATGCTGAAACTGTATTGATAAAATCAGAACAGCTTACCCCTGCCGGGCAGCCTACGCTGCATGTACAATCTTATGCATATAGTATGGATAAGAGCCATGTACTATTATTTGCAAATACAGTAAAAGTGTGGCGCTATAAAACCCGTGGCGATTACTGGGTTTTAAATACTGCCAATGGCCAATTGACACAATTAGGAAAAACACTGCCTTCTCAATCGCTGATGTTTGCTAAATTTTCGCCGGATAGTAAGTTGGTTGCTTATGTAAGTGAGCATAATCTTTTTGTAGAGAATATAGCTACGGGGCAAATAAGGAAACTAACGACAGACGGTACACGAAAATTAATTAACGGCACATTTGACTGGGCTTATGAAGAAGAGTTTGGCTGCCGCGATGGATTTCGCTGGAGCCCGGATAGTAAGCAGATTGCTTTTTGGCAAATAGATGCAACCAAAATACGGGATTATTATATGCTGAATACTACTGACTCTGCTTACTCAAGAATAATTCCTGTAGAATATCCAAAAGTAGGAGAGTCGCCTTCGCCTGCAAAAATAGGTGTGGCAAACCTTAACAGCGGCTTTGTTCGCTGGATGAATATAGAGGGAGATCCGCAGCAGCACTACATTCCACGCATGGATTGGGTGGGTAATAATGAATTGATAGTGCAGCAGCTTGACCGCAAGCAGCAGGAGAGCCGGCTGATATATTGTAATGCCGCCAATGGTAGCAGCTATACCTTTTGGGCAGACAATGATGATGCATGGGTAGATTTAAATTCTTCTGATATTTTTGGTGAACCCGGCGGATGGGATTGGATAAATAAAGGAAAAGAATTTTTATGGATAAGTGAAAAAGACGGATGGCGCCATATTTATAAAATAAGCAGTGATGGAAAAACCACTACGCTAATTACAAAAGGTAATTATGATATTGATGCTATTAAAGCTGTAGATGAAGCAAATAATTATATTTATTTTACTGCATCGCCTAATAATGCTACACAGCTTTATTTATACAGGGTACGCATTAATAATACTAAAGACGAACCGGAGCTGCTAAGCGATGCCAACTTAAAAGGAATGCATCAATATGATATATCGCCTACGGCTAAAATGGCTTTTCATAGTTTTAGCAACCATAATACAGAGCCGGCTGGTGAGTGGCTAACGCTGCCGGATAATCGCCCGGTGAATAAGCAAAAAAGTATTGCCAATAACCTTAAAACTGACCCTGCAGTAAATGTAGAATATTGTACAATTACTACTGATGATAATATAGTATTAGATGCGTGGATACGCAAACCGGATAATTTTGATTCTACCAAAAAGTACCCGATTGTTTTTTATGTGTATGGCGAGCCTGCATCATCTACTGTAAATGACAGGTACGGCGGCCAAAATAATTTTTTATACAAAGGCAATATGAGTGCCGATGGTTATATACAAGCTGCTATTGATAACAGGGGCACGCCATCATTAAAAGGTGCGGCCTGGCGAAAAGCTATTTATCGCAAAATTGGCAGGATAAATATTAGGGACATGGCAATGGGAGCTAAAAAAATACTGGAAAGAAATTATATTGATAAAGACCGTGTAGCAGTATGGGGATGGAGTGGCGGAGGCTCTTCTACACTCAACCTGATGTTTAATTATCCTGAAATTTTTAAAACCGGTATTGCCATTGCTGCGGTGGCCAATCAATTATTTTATGATAATATTTACCAGGAACGCTATATGGGGCTGCCACAAGAGAACCTGCAGGATTTTGTAGAGGGTTCTCCCATCTCTCATGCGCAGGGGCTAAAGGGCAACCTGCTTTATATACACGGCAGTGGCGATGATAATGTGCAATATGATAATGCTGAATCATTACTAAATGCATTGATAAAATACAATAAACAGTTTGAATTTATGGAGTATCCTAACCGTACGCATAGCATTAGCGAAGGAGAAGGTACCTGGCTGCACCTAAGTACTTTGTACACAAATTTTTTAAGAAAAAATTGCCCGCCGGGGGCAAAATGATCATTGACTGATATAAAAAATGCGCCCTTTTTTAAGGGCGCATTTTTTATAAAAACAAACTGTAAAATTATTCTGCATATACCGGGCCGTATTTCAAGTCTTTGCTTCGTGTATGCTTGGGAAACAATACATCCTGAGCAGTTTCGTACCCTTCATCTGATGCCGCTTTTAATACCTTTTCCCTATTGTGTTTTCTTGTGATATGTATCAATGCTCCTACTATGGCCAATGCTGTTACTCCTAATACTATTTTGGTTGTTTTGCTCATGGTTAATATTTTGATACTAAGTTAAAAAATGCTTTTAATAACAAAAAATTTTAATGTTATGAAACAATTAAATTGACAAAATTTTTACCGGATTTAACACAATCCTAAAATATAATGATTGATTTAAGGATTTAAAAATGGGTGAGAGCCATATTGAGTACAAAAAAGGCAGAATATTACTTCTGCCCTTTTTTCAATAAAAACAAAAAAGAAGATTATGAAATACCCGCAAGTTGCAGGCTCATTTTACCAATTTTTTTATATTCTACATTTTCAATGATAGCATTTTGCGAAAGAATTAATGATACGCCATCTGCTTTCCACCAATCGCTTTGAATAAGTTTTTCAGCATGAATAATGCCTACCACCCAGCAATTGCCCCGTTCGTTGTGCCATTCTTCAATCCATTCAAAAGCATCTTTATTTATCTTATCTATGTTATCTGCGCTTACAAATACTTTGAGATAATAATTATTAGAGAGGGTTAATTTATTTTCCTGCAGGTATTTTTTATACTCATATTTGTAACTGTATCTAAGGGCGGCAATATCGCTCAATACCGCTGCAGCCGTGGGGTAAGCTCCAGCGCCTTTGCCTTTAAAAAAATGCTTATCAGCAAAACTACTTTCTGTAACCAGCCCGTTAAATTCATTGATTACGTTGTACAAATCATCCTGACTGTTTACAAATTGTGGCAATACAAAAGCAGCCAGTTCATTGTCATTTATTTTTTGAGCTGTAGCTACTAATTTTACTTTCAGGTTTTTTTGTTTAGCCACTTCAGCATCTGATTGTTTAATGCCGGTGATGCCATTGTAAATAAAATTAGAAGGCGATGCAATGCTTCCAAAAGCATGGGCAAGTAAAATAGAAAGTTTGTTGGCGGCATCGTGCCCCTCAATATCTAATGCAGGGTTGCTCTCTGCAAAGCCCAGTTGCTGAGCCTGTATTAAGGCATCTTTAAATGAAAGATTATCTTCAAAAATTTTTGTAAGGATATAATTGGTGCTGCCATTAATGATACCTTTTACAGATGATAAAAGATCATTATCATAGTATTCCTCAAGGTTTCGGATAATGGGGATGCTGGCGCAGCAGGAGCCTTCATACAAGAAGGTTGCATTATATTCATGTTGCAGGTAAAGCAATTCTTCAAAATGGGCTGCAATCATTTTTTTATTGGCGCTTACTACTGCTTTGCCTTTTTGTAAAGCTTCTTTTACTATGGCAAATGCAGCATCTGCATCATCTATCAATTCTACAATTACATTGATGCTCTCATCATTTAAGAGCTCAGAAGCATGGGTGGTAAAATGATCTTTACTAATTGCCCTTTGCTTGCCTTCATTTTTAATACATATTTTTTTTATGCTTGCCTGCAATGCCGGGGTAGATTGTAATACATCATACAATCCTTTGCCTACCACACCAAAGCCAAATAGTCCAAGGGTTAAATTTTTTGATACGGGTAGTACGGGTACTTTACTTTTCGTTGACATGTAATACAGTTTTTTGTATAGATTAATTTTTTTAACTACAGTATTACTTAAAAAAAAGGGGCGATGGCAGGCAAAGAAAAAGCCCAACCGATAAATCAGATGGGCTTTTAATATTTTAATAATTTATAAGCGATGAATCTGACTTATCTGTCCCCATGGCTTTATTTGTATTAAAAATAAAACCGGGATGGAATTGGCACCTTGTTACTAAAAAGGATATTGAACAGGTTGCCAAGGTATCGTAGGGCCATAACCCTCCACCTTTCTTGATAAGTAAAGCTGTAAAGAACTGCTGCAAAGTTATAAACTGTGAAGGGTTAATTCCAAATAATATTCTATGATTTTTTTATTTTAAAATCACCTTGCCAGTAAATTAATTGTAGATGAGGGCTTTATAACTTTATTACAGAAGTATTTTTTTTCAAAATTTTATCAGGCATTGCCCGGCCAGTCAAATTTTTTTTAAAAAAGGAGTAATGATAAATTATTTAGCAAAATGTGTTGCGTATCTTTACCACAAGGAGTAAAATAATGGCTACAAAAAAATCAGCGCCTGCTGAAAAAGTACAAGAAAATGATTGTATAGAAGTGTTTGGCGCCCGGGAGCATAATCTTAAAAATATTGATATTTCGATTCCGAAAAATAAGCTGGTAGTGTTTACCGGGGTAAGCGGTAGCGGCAAATCGTCGCTGGCATTTGATACTTTATATAATGAGGGGCAGCGGCGATACATGGAAAGTTTTAGCGCTTATGCAAGGCAATTTATGGGCGATATGGAGCGGCCTGATGTTGATAAAATTACAGGCCTGTCGCCGGTAATTTCTATTGAGCAAAAGACTACAAATAAAAACCCCCGAAGTACCGTGGGTACTATCACAGAAATTTACGATTTTTTGCGCTTATTATATGCCAGGGCAAGCGATGCTTATAGTTATAATACGGGGAAAAAAATGGTGAAATTTAGCGAAGAAGAAATTGTACAATCCATTTTTAAAAAGTATAAAAACAAAAAAATTAATTTGCTGGCGCCATTGATACGTGGGCGCAAGGGGCATTACCGGGAGCTGTTTGAAGACATTAGAAAAAAAGGATTTGTAAAAGTAAGGGTAGATGGCGAAGTACTTGACCTAAAAGAAAGAATGCAGGTGGATCGCTACAAGATACATGATATAGAAGTAGTGATAGACCGGCTACAGGTAACAGATGATATGAAGCTAAGGCTAAGCCAAAGTGTGCAGAAAGCTTTGCAAATGGGGAAAGATCTTTTATTTATTTTAATAAATGACGATAATAGTGTAGCACAGTATAGTAAGCAGCTAATGTGTACAGATACGGGCATTAGTTACGAAGAGCCATCACCCAATGCATTTTCATTTAACTCGCCTTATGGCGCCTGCCCGGTATGCAAAGGGCTTGGCAGTATTTATACCATTAATATTGATTTGTTGATGCCAGATAAATCGCTCAGTGTAAAAGAAGGCGGCATTGTGCCGCTGGGCGAAGAACGCAATGCAAGTGTATATCAGCAGGTAGAAGGGTTTGCAAAAAAAAATAAAATAAATTTATCAAAGCCCTTAAAAGATTTACCACAGCAGCAGTTAGATTTACTATTGTATGGTGATAAGGGTATTACCAACACCCTGGAAATAGAAGGTACAGAAGACAGCATTCCCGAATTTTATACAGGAAGTTATGAAGGCATAATACCCATGCTAAAGCGATGGTTTTCGTCGGCTCAAAGTACCGAAGGGCTACGAGAGTGGACAGAAAAATTTATGGAGTTAAAAACCTGTAATGATTGTAATGGCACAAGGTTAAAAAAAGAGAGCCTATGGTTTAAGGTAGCCGATAAAAATATAGCTGAGCTTAGTGAGATGGATTTGGATAAATTGTATAATTGGTTTTTAACAGCCGATAAAAAATTAAGTGATAAACAAAATGTAATAGCCAGGGATATTTTAAAAGAAATAAAAGAGCGCTTACAGTTTTTACTGAATGTAGGGCTTACATATCTTACTTTATACCGCCCCTCTAAAAGCCTTAGTGGTGGCGAGTATCAGCGTATAAGGCTGGCTACCCAAATAGGCTCACAGTTGCAGGGCATAACTTATATTTTAGATGAGCCGAGTATTGGCCTGCACCAAAGAGATAACCAACGGCTGATAGCAGCTTTGCAAAATTTACGAAATATAGGCAATAGTGTGTTGGTGGTAGAGCATGATAAAGATATAATGCTTGCTGCCGATTACCTGGTAGATATTGGCCCCAAAGCAGGTAGCCACGGTGGCAAAATAGTAAGTGCAGGTACTCCTGCACAAGTGCTTGCTACTTCTTCAGAAACAGCATTGTATTTAAACGGAAATAAAAAAATTGCCATACCTGCAAGCACCCGCAAAGGCAATGGAAAATTTATTGAGCTAAAAGGCGCTACCGGCAATAATCTCAAAGCTGTAGATGTAAAATTTCCTTTGGGTAAATTAATATTGGTAACGGGTGTAAGTGGTAGCGGAAAATCTACCCTCATTAATGAAACATTATATCCTTTGCTCAGTAAATATTGTTATCATTCAAAAACGGAGCCACTACCTTATAAGCAAATAAAAGGATTAGAAAATATTGATAAAGTAATAGAAATAGACCAAAGCCCCATTGGGCGTACACCCCGAAGCAACCCGGCCACCTATTGCGGATTTTTTACTGATATCAGAACCTTGTTTGCGGCAGTGCCCGAGGCTAAAATAAGAGGTTATAATGCAGGCCGTTTTTCATTTAATGTAAAAAGCGGCAGGTGCGATGTATGCGAAGGAGGAGGTATGCGTGTAATAGAAATGAATTTTTTGCCGGATGTATATGTGCATTGCGAAAAATGCAATGGTAAACGGTATAACAGGGAAACCCTTGAAATAAGATACAAAGGAAAATCAATTAGTGATGTATTGAATATGACGGTAGATGAAGCCGTTGAATTTTTTAATGCTGTGCCTTTTATTTATAGAAAAATAAAAGTATTGCAAGAAGTGGGATTGGGCTATATAACACTTGGGCAAAGCGCTGTAACACTTAGTGGTGGCGAGGCGCAGCGTGTAAAACTTGCAACTGAACTAAGTAAAAGAGATACCGGTAAAACTTTTTATATTTTAGATGAGCCAACTACCGGCTTGCATTTTCAGGATATACAACATTTATTGGATGTACTAAATAAGCTGGTAGATAGAGGCAATACCGTATTGGTAATAGAGCATAACCTTGATATGATAAAAACTGCAGATTATATTATTGATATTGGGCCTGAGGGTGGTAGCGGTGGTGGCACTATTTTATATGAAGGTGAGCCAAAAAATATGCTGAATGTAAAAGAAAGCTTTACTGCCAAATATTTAAAAGAAGAATTTAAGCATACTAAAGATTAATAGGCGGCTCTATAAATACGACTAAAAAAAAGGAGTATAATAATTATTGATGAATGCATGCATCAACGGCATTTTAAAAATAAGGCACAGCATATTAATGAAATTATTCTTGTGGTTTCAGGGATAACCATCATATAAAATTATACGTTGTACTTCCCGGGGGTTTAACTTCTATTATATACTATGCACTTACCTTATCATCAATCAAAACTAAATCATTTTATATTTCTTAATAAAAATGTGGGCACCTTGTTTGTCTTGCAGAGCGTCTTTCTTCGCTGCTGCTATAGCCAAATCGTACGCCTAGCTTTACTAAAAATGAAAAGTAAGCATCCATATTATTAGAGTTTCCTCTTTGTGTACCCGGAGGGTAACGGTTTACACCCGGTGTTACAATCCCTACAGTTTTATCTGCAATTTTGGCTGCAATGGCCGCATCTGCAGGACTTAAGTTGGTATAGAAATAATTTGGATCTATATATTTTGTACTAACATCATCTATGTAATCGGTAAATGTTTTACGGTATAATAATTCAAGACCGGTATTTACCCTGTCGCTCAACCTTATTTTTAAACCACCACCCAACGGAATATTTACCTGTGTTAATTTATATGGTTTTCTATCAGGGTATTGCGGAAAACCTTCCCCTTCGGTATGCAAGGGTTGTAGTTTATACCAGGTTGTGTTTCCATTGGCATCTGTAAGAGATCCCATCGGGTCAAAATGAAAAACTCCTACACCTAAAAAAACATAAGGTTTTATTAATGGGTCATAATCATCATATTTTTTAAAAAGCATGGTAGGGTATATTTCTACAGCTGTATAAGCCTCCCACATATTACTTTTAAAATCGAGGTTACGTTGCTTACGCCAAAGCTCATTTACTCCTTTGGTATTAATAATATCATCACGGCCTTCTACATAAGTGTATTGCCCTGCTACCCTTATACCCAGCCAGTCGTTTGGATATACTGAAACAAAAGCGCCCTTCATTAATTTGGTTAATGGAAGGTTTACATCTTTAATAAACTTGGTGCCATAGCCGGCATGCCCGCCAAGGTCGCCCAAAAAGAATGTAGGGCCAAAGTTAAGCCCGGCTTCTATTTTAAGCTTATCGCCGCCAAACATTAAATGCTGTGAGAAAGATTTTGTGTAAAGAAAGGTACACAAAACTACCAGTAAGGTTTTACCAACTAAGTTGGGTATAGTTGATTTCATGAGGAATCAGTTTTAGTATTTCTACAGAAATTGGATAAACATATTTGTATGCTATCAACTAAAACGGAAGTTTTTCTTAATTATTGTACAGGCTGGTTATTTAATGTGCAGCATTTCTATATGGGGTATATTATCTTCGAGGTATAGCTCGCTTACCTGCTTAAAACCCAAAGTATTATAAAACTCAAGCAGGTAAAGTTGGGCGCTTATTCTAATGTTTTTTGCATCATATAATTGATAACAAAATGCCAGGCCCTGTGTCATCAAGGCCTTACCCATGCCCTTATTTCTTACAGAAGGGTTACAGCAAACCCTGCCAATGCTCGGCTCTGTATAGGAAAGCCCAGGTGGCAAAATTCTTAAATAGGCAACAAGCAATCCATCCTGCCAGCCACATAAATGATATGAAGCAAAATCTTTATCATCAGTATCGAGGTACACACATTGTTGCTCCACTACAAATATCTGGTTTCGCAGTTTTAATATTTCGTATAGTTCTGTGGCAGTAAGTTTTTCAAAACTTTTACAATCCCATGTTATGTTTGTCATAAAAAAGTGGCTGTACTTTTTAGTAATTATATTTTTTGCCCCATCTTTCTTTCAAAAATTTTCTAATCTCTTCTTCTCTTGAGTTGTTTTGTGGAGAGTAAAATACCTTTCCCTCCAGTGCATCGGGCAAAAACTGTTGAAGCACAAAATTATTATCGTAGTTATGTGCATATTTATAATTTTTACCGTAGTCCATTTGCTTCATCATTTTGGTAGGAGCATTTCTTAGGTGCAAAGGTACGGGCAGGTCGTGTTGAAGCTTTACCGCCGCAGATGCAGCGCCAATAGCCATTGTAGCCGAATTGCTTTTTACAGAGCAGGCCAGGTAAATTGCACATTGCGATAATATTAAATTACTCTCGGGGTAGCCAATTACATTCACCGCCTGAAAAGTGCTGTTGGCAAGCAGCAATGCATTGGGGTTAGCATTGCCAATATCTTCACTGGCAAAAATGAGCATTCGCCTTGCAATAAATTTTACATCTTCGCCGCCTTCTATCATACGTGCCAGCCAGTACACGGCACCGTTAGGGTCGCTGCCACGCATACTTTTTATAAATGCCGATACAATATCGTAATGCTGTTCGCCTTTTTTATCGTACAGCGCTATTCGTTGCTGGGCAATTTTCATAACATCTTCATCTGTAATTACAGCATTATTGCCCATTACATCTGTTACCAACTCCAGCAGGTTCAATAGTTTTCTGGCATCGCCGCCCGAAATCATTATCAATGCATTTGTTTCTTTAAGCGTAATATTTTTTTTGCTTAAGATGCTGTCGTTTACCAATGCCTGCTGTAGCAGAGTATGTAATTCATTTTCATCTAAAGCTTTTAGTACATACACCTGGCAGCGGCTAAGCAAAGCGCTGTTTACTTCAAAGGAAGGGTTTTCTGTAGTGGCTCCTATTAAAGTAATAATCCCTTTTTCTACTGCGCCGAGTAAGGCATCCTGCTGCCCTTTATTAAACCGGTGAATTTCATCAATAAATAAAATGACACCCGATTGAGACCTGGCCATTTCTATTACTTCTCTTATTTCTTTTACACCAGATGATATGGCGCTCAATTGGTAAAAAGGTATTTTAAGCGTTTGTGCTATCACGTTAGCAAGGGTGGTTTTGCCTACACCCGGCGGCCCCCAAAGTATCATAGAAGGCACTTTTCCGTTTTCGATGGCAGTGCGTAAAATACTACCCTGCCCGGTTAAATGTTGTTGCCCGGTAAGTTGCTCTAACACGGTAGGCCTAAGCCGCTCTGCAAGTGGTGGTATGTTCATTGCATAAAGGTACGCCAGTGCTTATATTTTTTTTAGTTATGCAAAAAAAAACAATGAGAAGCCGGGCAGTATTTCTATATTCGGCCTGGGTCCCGCTATCCGTTATAAGCCGCCTGCGGCGGGCTTTTCACTACTATCGGGGCTAAAGGCCCGGCGGTAGATTTTTATAGCAACATTTATAATGCCTGATGCCCATAGGTATGCCGATGAAAGGATTGTGACACAACGATGATGACATGAAAAACTAATGCCGGTATCAAAAAAAAATGAATTTTAAAAATAAGGAAGAACATCTGCAAGCAGTACGGGCCTTTGCTCATCATTAATATTTATAACGATAGTGTAGCCGTGTGAGCCGCCTGCTTTTAGCATGGCATTTATGAGGGCACGCTGGTCGCTCCTGGTTTGATGCCCTGTGTTTTCATTCCAAATTTCTGTTGTGGAGAGGCAGCCTTGTGTGGGCGGAATGGGGTAGTAGGGTTGTGTGCGATAATACTCTGGGTTAATGGTGGTGCCGTGTGCAATAATTTCTGTACGGCCTGCCTTGCCTGCATAATAGGTTTGATAAATGGGGAAATAATCCTGCCAGTTTTTGGGTAATAATTTTTTGTACAGATTTATATTCCAACTGGTATCGGTGATGGCATCGTTATTAAAAAAATGTTTTTCGTTGGTTTCAAATGGCATGCTTAATTGAATATTGGGAGTAGGGCCAATAAAACTGCTGCGGCTCACATCAAACCCATCCATTTTAAAAATGCCTTCGGGAGTATTGCCATTGCTGATATAGCCGGGCATATTGCTCATACTGCGTGCAAGCTGCGGCACTGCAAACAGCAGGTTGGTACTATCGTCTTTTACAAAATTTCCATTGCCATCTCTTACTATTACAAGGCCGGGATAATTGCGATTTTTTCTCTGAAAACTTATGAGCAGCACCTGGCCGGGCAAATAATTTTTTTGCAAAAAACTTTTTACATCCGGTATTGCATCGGGCTTTGCGTAGTGTACCAATTGATATTGCAATTGCTCCAAAATGGGGTTGCCGGTATCTTGCTGTAATTGTTGCCGGGTTTTTTGCAGAAGCGTATGGATGGTATCGGCCGATACATGGCATTGCAAAATATAATTTGCACACATTGCTAAAAGTTTAGCATCGGTACTTTGTGCAAATAAATTGTAGGCCTGGTGTTTAAATATTTTTGGGTAGTTGCTATAAATTAATTCAATGATTGCTCTTTTAAAATCGATGCTTCGGTTGGTTAAGTCATTCATCGCTTTTGTAATATGGCTGTTTACCAAGGGCGATTTGTATTTTAAAAGTTCTAAAGCATTAAAAGCATCCTGCCAATTGTTTTCTGAAGAATCGGTGAGGGGCAGAGAAAGATTTTTATTGATGCTGTTTTGTACAAGATTGCGGTAGAGCGCATCCCTGTTGGGTTTTAGTATATCTTTAAAATATAAATTTTGCGCTACTGCAGCAAGTGAAGAGAATATTGCCAAAAAAATAAATAACCCTTTTTTCATTTTACTAATTTAAGCGAAGCTAAAAATGATTTATTTAGGGAACATTGGTATTTATAAATGCCTGGATTTTACTAAAGGCATCTGCATAAGTGGGCGCATCCCAATCGCCATGGCCACCCGAAGGGTAAAATACATATTGGTTGGGGATGTTGGCGGCATTAAGCTTGTTTTGTACAGCAATAGATTGCGATGGATTTACCAGTGGATCGTTGCCGCCATGCAACATAATGGTGGGCATTGCTGTGCTTGCAGTAATAAAATTTACAGGGCTTGAATTGTTGTAAATCGTAGGGTTTTGGGTAGGTATGTAGCCTACTACCTGTGCTACTAAGAGCGATAATAAAATATTGCCTCCTACAGGATTATTGTACATTTCTGTCATGTCGCTTGGGCCAAAAAAATCTACTACAGCCCTGGCTTTTACCGGGCTATTGTATTTGTATGCTTGAAGCATTGCAAGGTGTGCACCGGCGCTTGCGCCGAGTAAAATAAACTTATCTGAAATAAGAAAGTTAGTACGGTGGTTATAAATATATTCTACAGCAGCTTTTACATCCATCTCTTGTGTAGGAAATAAATTGTAGGGATTAGCAGCCAACCGATAGTTGATATTAAAAATAGCAAAGTCCGGAAAACGATGTTTCAAAGTATCTATAAATGGTTTGAAATCATTTTTATCTCCTCCTGACCATGCACCGCCGTGTATCAGAATAAACACTTTGGTAGCAGTAGTACTACGATTGGCGGGTAAATAAAAATCCATTTTTTGGGCAGCATCAGAGCCGTAAGATTCATTGAGCCGGGTACTGTCTGTAATATTTGCAGGGGGTAGCGGGCCTTGCTCTTTTTTACAAGAAAAAAATACAATTGCTGTAAAAGAAAGTAAGAATAATTGTTTCATGCCATTTTTTTAAGAGTATAATATTATAAAAAAATCAGGTAGGATAGTGATATTTATTTTTTTTGTAACAAAATTTTAAAATAAAAAAGCCCGTAGCAATACAGGCTTTTGAAATCAAGTTATTTATTTGAATATTATTTTTATGAATGCAGGTTAAGTTTTATTTGCAGTTCTTCAAACTGTTTTTCATCAATGGTTGAAGGTGCATCTATCATTACATCACGGCCACTATTATTTTTAGGGAAAGCAATAAAATCACGAATGCTTTCGCTGCCACCTAGTATTGAGCAAAGCCTGTCGAAACCAAAAGCGATGCCCCCATGTGGCGGAGCGCCATATTCAAAAGCTCCTAATAAAAACCCAAATTTATGTTGCTGCTCCCGGGCATCCATTCCCAAAGCGGCAAACATTTTTTCCTGCAGTTCTTTTTGATAAATACGAATGGAGCCTCCGCCAATTTCATTGCCATTTAATACCATATCATAGGCATTGGCTTTAATATTGGCATAAGGATGTTTTAAATATTCTGCAGCATTTTCAATAACCGGGTTATTGTTTATCATGTTGCCAATATCATCCGGCTTGGGCGATGTAAAGGGATGGTGCCTTGCTACCCACCTGTTTTCTTCTTCTGCATATTCAAATAAAGGGAAATCAAGTACCCACAGTAATTTATAATCATCTGCCTTGCGCAGCCCAAGTGTAGTACCCATGTACATGCGTAAGTCGCTGGCAGCTTTGCGGGTGCGCTCTTCTGGCCCGGCTACTATTAATATAAGGTCGCCAGCTTTAGCATTGGCAGCATCGGCAATGGCTTTTAATCTTTCTGTATTGTAAAATTTATCTACGCTGCTTTTGTAAGTGCCATCTATATTGCACTTAATAAATACCAGGCCCTTCATGCCAACTTGTGGGCGTTTAACCCATTCCGTTAGTTCGTCGGTTTGTTTGCGGGTGTACTCGCTGCATCCCGGCGCTGCTATTGCAATCACACTTTCTGCATCATCAAATACATTAAAACCAGTGCCGCTAACTAATGAGGATATATCTTTTCTGTCAGGAAAAGTATGTGACGGAAATTTAAGGTTACATAGTTTTATTTCAAACCTAATGTCGGGCTTATCATTGCCATAAGTCCACATGGCATTTTCCCAGGTCATACGCTCTACCTTCTCTGTATATTCTATGCCTTTTACATCTTTAAAAATGCGCTTTACCAGGCCTTCAAATGTTTGCAAAATATCTTCCTGCTCTACAAAACACATTTCACAATCTATTTGTGTAAACTCCGGCTGTCGGTCTGCTCTCAAATCTTCATCTCTAAAGCATTTTACTATTTGATAATACCTGTCGTAGCCACTTACCATTAATAATTGCTTAAAAGTTTGCGGGCTTTGAGGCAAGGCATAAAATTGACCTGCATTCATGCGGCTTGGCACTACAAAGTCTCTTGCTCCTTCGGGTGTAGATTTTATGAGAAAAGGTGTTTCAATATCCATGAAATTATTTTCATGCAAATAATTTCGGGTACTTCTGCCAACGGCATAGCGAAGTTCTAAGTTTTTCTTTACTGCATTTCTGCGAAGATCCAGGTACCGGTATTTCATCCTAAGGTCATCGCCACCATCCGTATCATCTTGAATGGTAAAGGGCGGTACGGCCGATTTATTTAAAATGGTAAAAGACGAAACAGCAAGCTCTATTTCGCCGGTAGGGATATTAGTATTTTTATTGCTTCGCTCATTTACTGTACCACTTACCTGCAACACATATTCTCTACCCAGCGGGTTTGCTTCAAGGCTGGCATTGAGACTTTCGGCAAAAAGTAATTGTGTAATACCATACCTGTCTCTTAAATCTACAAAAGTGATGCTGCCAAACTTTCGTACTGTTTGCACCCAGCCTGCAAGGGTTACCGTTTCATTTTTATTTTCAAGCCTTAGTTGGCCACATGTGTGTGTTCTAAACATTTTATTGTATTCTGTTATTTGTACTAAATTTTATTGCACACCGGTTAAAATGGTGGCTTTTTTGGTTTCAATCTTATTGATTTGCAAAAATATTGCCCTTTATTATCTAAAATAATCGGGCTGCAAATATAAGCCTGTTAGCCTATAAAACAGCCTGTTTTAGTGGCATTTACTATTTTTAGCAAAAGCTGATTTGCCGAAATATTAATGAATGATACTGACAACCTGTTATCAGAATAGCATTTTCTTTACTTATTTTTCATTTAAGTTAAAATAGGATAGTTACATTTCCCTTATTCCCCTAATGTGTAATTGACCGGCAACCTTTTTCATTGGAATTTTACAGTTCTAAATTTTATAATGATGAAAAGGAAAACACAATGGTTATTATTAGTAAGTCTTGCTTTTTTTGCAAATGCCGGTATGGCACAGGTACAACCCCAAATACCCAAAAACCTGCCCTTGCATCCCAATGTATTAGTAACGCCAAAAATTCCTAAGCTTATGCCCGACCTCCAGTTTGTGAGTGAAAATGTAGTAAATGTGCATGAAGATGATACCAGGCATATTTTTGAAATTACTCTTTCTATTACTTATAAAAACGCCGGCAACGGGCCAACAAATAAGCGATTTTTTTTAGACATGCAAACAAGGTACGGCACTACCGGTGGAGGATACAGGTATATGATAATTGGTTCACCAGCCTACCTGCAAACGATGCAGCCCGGCGAACAACGTACAGAACAATGGACTTTTGCAAAAGATATTACAGCATTAGGCAGAGGAAGGCATGAGTGCGTAATCCGTATGGATTGCAATAATGGAATTGCAGAGAGTAATGAATCCAACAACAATTCACCACTATTTACAGTTGATATCCCCTAAAGAAAAAAAATAAAAATTACGATTATGAAAAAAATAATTGCCGGATTAACATTTAGTTTGTTGCTTTTTTTGGCAACAAATGCACAAAGTACCGTAGAGCAGGCAAAGCAGCGTGCAATTACAGATGTAAACAATAATACAGGTACTACTATTGATAAAACAGTAAATGGCGCTTTTGATCAAACAGGTAAAGCCATTGGTAATATTTTTAAAAAGAAATCAAAAAAGAAAAATACGGGCTCTGATCCTGCCAACCCTGCAAACCCCACCAATACTGATGCAATACCAGGAAATAATTCTAACAATACCCCGGTAAATAATGGTACTACTCCCACCAATACTTCAGCAGTAAATGCCGGGGCTGCAACTTCTGATTTTGTACCTGGTCAAAATATTATTTTTCAGGATGATTTTTCGCAGGATGCATTGTCAGATTTTCCTGCAAAATGGAACTCTAATGGTAGTGGAAAAATTATTACACTCAACAACCTTTCGGGCCGATGGCTGGAATTAAAAACCAGCACAGCCATTACACCAATGCTGAATACGGCTTTACCTGAAAATTGCACTATTGAGTTTGATTTGTATCTTGATGCACAAGGCGCTAAATCTACCCCGTTTATAAAATTTGGTTTTACAGAAGTAAAAAATATTTTAAAAGAAGATATGTATTATAAAGACCGGTTTTTTATGAACATTGCCCGATATACTGAAGAAGACAGCCATCAGGTAGAGTATGGATTACAAAATGATGTACTTGGCTCAAAAGGTGATTTTCCAATTACCTCTTATGCCAACAAAATATTGCATGTGTCTATTGCATTAAACAAAGCCAGGGTACGTATTTATCTTGATCAGACAAAAGTGGTGGACCTTCCGCAGGCAATTACTCCCAACATGCGCAATAATTTTTTCTTACTTAGTAATACAGTAATACCACCACCCGATCTTGATATGTATGTTGGTAATATACGCATAGCATCAGCCGAAACAGATGCCAGAAGCTTACTGATAAAACAATTGATGAATGAGGGCAAAGCTGTTACCAGTGATATTTTGTTTGATGTAAATAGCGATGTAATAAAAAGTGAATCTTACCCGGTAGTAAACCAATTTGGCGATGCTTTAAAAGCTAATCCTGATTTAAAAATAAAAATTAACGGCCATACAGACAGCGATGGTAATGCCGGTAAAAATATTACATTATCTAAAAAAAGAGCTGATGCTGTAAAAAAATATCTTGTTGCAAATTATGGTATAGCATCTGTAAGAATTCAGACAGATGGAAAAGGAGCAACGCAACCGGTAGCTGATAATTCTACTGCAGAAGGAAAAGCAAAAAACCGAAGAGTAGAATTTATCAAATTATAAACTAACTAAATTTTTTCTCTGTATGAAATATTTTTCGCTTATCATTTTTAATTTATTGCTACTAAGCAGTAGTTTATTAGCGCAACCTCCCCGTACTGATACTTTGCACAGGGATACTACAGTTTTTGGATTTAACCAGGCTATGTCACAAGCCACGCATGCACCCATCTTACGGGGAAATAGTGAAGGCGCCAGAATTTACCCGGTAAGGCAAAATTTTTGTTTTGATTTAACCATTGATATTGACATGTATTTTGGAGGAAGAATCAGTAGGCAAACTACTTTGTTTATAAATACTACAGATGGTTATATGGGATATACTCAGCCATCTGCCGGAGGCCCCATTACAGAGCTTATGCCTGAAGTGGAATCCTTTAGGTTTAGTGTAGTAAGTTTTAAACTGGGCAATGTTTTTATGTATCACAATGAAAAAGCATCGAGAGGAGAAGGGATTGATCATTTAGTTACTACAAGTAATTCCGAAACCCACGAACTACAGGTAAATAATACCATAGTGGGCGCATTATTTACTAAAAAAGGACAGGTAAGAAGATATTGTGATGGCAAAGCAAGTGCTGTAACTTATAAAGTGGATGGGCAGCAAACTGAATGGAGTATTAATGGAACAAATTATCCGCAAACATTTAAAGTTGAAAAATATTTAGGCCTCTTTGGAATAGGAATTATAAGAACCAATGCCGGAATTTTTACAATAATGGAATTAAAATCGGGTACTACAGATATTTCCATTAAGCGTATTGAAAGGCGGAATGTATGCTTTGATCCCACTGGATTTAAAATGATAGAATCGGATTTTTATGCAAAATCAAATGCCAGATTGCAGGAAGAAAGAGAAAAGATTGACCGGGATGAAGCCAATGTGTCGCACATGCGATCTTGCCAGGCAGAGCGAATGGCCGAAATTGCGTACAGAAGAGAGTTATTAAATAGAGAAGAAGAAGATGTTAGAAAAGCACAGTCAGGAAATTTAATGCAAAATAATACGGCACAAAGGGCAATGATAGAAATGTCGGATCCTCTTATTTCAGTGCATTCATCAATCTTATCTACCAAAACTTCTATTTGTTCTGTTCAACATGGTATAGATGAACATCCCGAAAATTCTGGCGCAGGCCAGGCAAGGCTCGCTTGCCTAAATCAAAGCTTAAGCATATTGATGCAAGCTGAAGCTGATATGCAGGCTGCTGAAAGAACTTATTCATCTAACCTGGCACAGGCCATGGCCGAAAAATCGAGAATTTATATGAATGCTGCAAGACAGGCGGGGCAGTGTAATTAATGGAAAAAAACCGGGTATATCCCGGTTTTTTTTTATGAGGCCCAAGCCCATGCCTCGCTATTTTGTTTTGTACTCATTCTGCATAATCCTATAAAATTATTTTTTTTCTGCAACACTTACTCTCACTCCTTCGCTATGGCTGGTAAACTCAGGCGCATGCATACATTGGATAGTGGTAATGCCGTTGCTAAAATTTCCGGCATGTGTTACAAACATTGGGTACTCAAAAACATAAGTACCTTTTGGCAACCAGTCGAAAAAGAAATTAGTACTTGCATCTTTGGTGCTTTCATAATATCCGAGCCCACCCTGCCATTTATACTGGCTCAATACATTTACCGGCTCCATGCAGCTTGCACGCATATCTTTCATGTGAATAAATTCCATATCCCTGTCGGCTCTTAATTCTATCCTTACTTTTATTTTATCACCTATTTGTATTTCATCACCATCTTTTAGCAATTGCAATGCCGGACCTTTGTCTGTATTTTTTTCGATGAATAATTTTTTTACCAACTTTAAGGGTGTTTCGGCTGAAGTGATTTTATCCATATCTTCAAAATATTGCCAATACACTGCACCCCAGCTTGTAGAAGTTTTAGTGGGGTTAGCAGTAGGTTTTATTGATACCGTAATGTTGCCCATATCCGGTTGCACATTGGCACCATCAAAAGTCTTTTTAAAATAACCCGTGCCGGCTTCCAATTTTTCATCGGTGC
This sequence comes from Bacteroidota bacterium, assembly GCA_018268135.1. GTDB lineage: Bacteria > Bacteroidota > Bacteroidia > Chitinophagales > Chitinophagaceae > Ferruginibacter. The sequence goes on along the minus strand of JAFDXD010000089.1, from coordinate 271 downwards.
TTTTTATAAGAGTATTCCCCATTTTAATAGTTACATCTTTTTCTTCTGCTAACCAATTGCTTCCGTTGAGCAAAAGTGCATAGCAAGCTTCTGCTGTGGCTTTGGTAGTTTGCCAGTTTTGTGTTTGTTTTTGTTTTAATAACCATGTTTTAAGGTCGTCAATGGTTTGATTATTTTTATCAATATCCGAAAATGCTTCTATCATCATTGCCTGGCTTTCAATGGGAGCCTGGTACCAGTAATAACCTCCATTGGTAAATTCTTTCCAATA
>JAFDXD010000088.1 GCA_018268135.1 Bacteroidota bacterium | reverse complement strand
TTATAAACAACCCGGCGCTTTTTATTTAATCATACATGGAAAAGAAAAAAAGATAGCAGTAAAAAACTCGGTGATAGATGATTATTTTTCATACAATAATGGTAAAATTGTTTATGCATCCTATCAATCTGATCCACGCTGGACAAACAGCAATTACAGTGTATTGCAAATAGTAGATATTAAAACTGGCAGGCAGCAGCAACTTACCCATCGCTCCAAATATTTTTCGCCCGACATCAACATTACAGGTGAGCAAATACTTGCCGTAGAAACAAAACCCAATGGCAACAACAACCTTGTGCTATTAAGTGCCACTACCGGCAAACTGATGAGCGAAGTACCCAACCTGCACAATTATTTTTTTACTCAAACTAAATACCTCAGCGCCTCCGAAGCTGTTTCGGCAGTACGCTCCCCTCAGGGAAAAATGGCATTGGTAAAAATAAATTTAAGCAATGGCGAAACTGAACCTTTAACCCCCTTTACTTTTAATGTGATGGGCTACCCGTTTATAAAAGGCAATGAAGTTTACTTTAGTTTTATGAGCGGCAACTCTGATAAAATTTTTATGGTAGATATGCTTACCAAAAATATTAAACAAATTACAAACAATGTAAATGGAGTGTATCAGCCCGTAATAAACCAGCAGGGCAATATGCTGGTAACAGCCTTTACAGCCGATGGGCAGCGCCTTGCAAGCATTGACAAAGAAAATTTTCTTAACGCAGGCATCAGCAATGAAGCATTTGACCATACCGGCGATTTATATACGCCAAAGGCCCTTGCTCAGCAAAATGCCGGCATTTTATACAAGCTTGCAGACGATACAAAACCCGTTTCTACCTACAAAAAATCTTTTCAATTATTTAATTTTCACAGTGCAAGGCCCATTGCCGACGACCCGGAGTATGGCTATACTTTTTTCAGCGATAATATTCTTAGCAGCTTTAGCAATGCACTAACGTACACGTATAATCGAAATGAGCAAAGCCATACCATTGGCTTTAGCGGCATCTTTGCAGGCTGGTACCCCATATTAAGTGTGGGTGCCGAAGCAGGTTTTAACAGAAATATTGATACCGCTGTAGGCAAGCCCCCTTACAATTATAATGATGCAAAAATCAATACCCTGCTTTATATCCCTCTAAGCTTTACCGGTGGCAAAACCAATAAGTACCTGAGCTTTGGCGCAGGCTTCAATGCAGAGCAATTGCTATACAGAGGTATTGGCAAAAATATTTTCAACAACAAAGCTTTTCAATACGGCAATGCATTTATATCGTTTAGCAACCAAAGCAGGTATGCCCTGCAAAATGTGTATCCACGCTGGGCACAAAGTATTTCTGGAACGTATGAGTATGCCTTTAATTTTTTAGACAGCCGCAAATTTGTAGGAAACTTAAATTTATATTTTCCCGGGTTGTTTACCAACCATAGCCTGTTGCTGCAGGCGGCCTATCAAAAAAGAGATACCATGCCCGATATTTTTAGCAACAACTTTCCGTATTCAAGAGGGTACCTTGCACTCAGCACAAGGCAAATGTATAAGCTTGCCGCCAATTACCAACTACCGTTGCTGTATCCCGACTGGGGTGTAGGCAACATTATTTTTTTTCAAAGGCTAAGAGCAAATGCATTTTTTGATTATACCAATGCAAGGGCAAGGGTAAGCGGCATACTAACGGACATCATTAATCGCAGTACCGGCGCCGAAATATTTTTTGACACCAAAATATGGAACAGCCTGCCACTAAGCTTTGGGGTGAGGTATGCCCACCTGCTCGATACCGACCTTAGAGACCCCGGCGCCCTTAACCGATGGGAAATTATTTTGCCCATTAATATTATACCCTGATACTATTTTGCACCGTGACTGTTATAGTAACCGGGAAAGCCGTAGAGTTATTATTTTGACAATTGATATACCCTCACCCAATCAATTACCATTTGCTGTGGAAGGTCATTAGTATTGATAGGACCGGGCCAGTTGCCACCAAGCGCCTGATCGAGTAAAATATAAAACGGAATTTTATAAGGCCATTGTGTACCCGTAGGCTCGCCTGAAATTTTAGGATAAGAAAAAGTTTTTTGACCATTGATAAATAAATCTACCCTGTCTTCATACCACTCCATACCAAATACATTAAAATCATTTACAAGAAAAGGCGCTGTGGTAAAATACTTTGGGTTGTTTTTATTTTTTAAAATATCTATATAATAACTATGCATTGTTTGGTAAAAGATATTATCATTATTCAAATGCTCCATCACATCTATTTCGCCCTTGTTGGGCCAGGTACCCGTGTCGCCCAATAGCCATATTGCCGGCCAGGAACCCTGCCCCTGCGATAGTTTGGCCCTTACTTCCAGCTTGCCATATTGAAATGAAAATTTGCCACTGGTATTAAGGCAGCCTGTGTGATATTTGGCCGTATCTGCAGGGGTATTGGATACAATGCCTTTTAAATACAGAAACCCATTTTTTACATACGCTACCGAACTATCATCGGCGCAAAAGCAGTTCCAATCCGATTTTCCACGCCCGGCAAAATTCCACTTTGACGCATCGGGCAATCCGTCTTTCGAAAATTCATCGCTCCATATTAATTTCCATACGGGCGTTTGCGCCCGGCTGCATGAGCACAACGATGCCTGGCCTACAAATAATAAAAGATACAGGTATTTCATAATGATATCAACCGGAGGTTTATAATAAATAATAAAATTGCTATAAAGATAAATTAATACCAACAGAACTTATCTGCTGCCGTCAGCAAAACATTACATGAAAAAAATCTGCCTACAGAAATATTGCAAAAATGATTAAAACAAACTATTCATATACAGGCATTTACATAAATGTGAAGAAAAAACTTTTTAAATTTATAGTTAAAACTTTGAAATTAGTTTTTAGTTAGTATTTTTACATGTAATATCCCATCAAATACCTGCCCTTTTTCCCCAAT
>JAFDXD010000087.1 GCA_018268135.1 Bacteroidota bacterium | reverse complement strand
GTACCTGCTGGTATTAAATGACCGGTAATTACATTTTCCTTTAACCCAAGCATATCATCTGTTTTGCCCTGTATGGCTGCAGAAGAAAGTACTTTGGTAGTTTCCTGGAAAGATGCTGCCGATATCCAGCTTTGAGTACCGAGCGATGCCTTGGTAATTCCCAACAATAATGGAGAAGAGGTAGCAGGTTGTGCATCCCTGTATTCTACCAGTTTTTTATCTGCACGGCGCAAGATGGAATTTTCTTCCCTCAAATCTCTAATAGTAACGATTTGGCCTACACGAAGTTTTGTACTTTCTCCCTGTTCGGTTACCACCTTTTTATCAAAGATGAAATCATTCTCAGTATTAAAGTCCATCCTGTCTTCTGTATCTCCTTCTAAAAATTTAGTATCACCTGCATCTTCAATGGTTACTTTACGCATCATCTGGCGCACTATTACCTCAATGTGCTTATCATTTATTTTCACACCCTGCAAGCGGTAAACTTCCTGTATTTCATTTACCACATATTCCTGTACGGCAAATGGCCCTTTAATTGACAGGATATCAGCAGGGGCAATCTGACCATCGCTCAATGCTGTTCCGGCTTTTACAAAGTCACCATCCTGTACCAATATCTGGCGGCTCAATGGCACTAAATATTTACGTACTACACCATCTTTTGCCTCTACAATAATTTCCCTGTTACCACGCTTAATGGCGCCAAAGGTAACTACACCATCTATTTCGCATACTACTGCAGGATTGCTTGGGTTACGTGCCTCAAACAATTCGGTAACACGAGGCAAACCACCGGTGATATCTTTTAATTTACTTAATACCCTCGGTATTTTTACCAATACCTGGCCGCTCTTTACTTCTTCGCCTTCATCTACCACAATGTGGGAGCCTACCGGCAGGTTATAAGTTTTCTTTTCTTTCCCTTCTACAATGATGGAAGGCAATTTGGTTTTATCTTTTGTTTCAATAACCACTTTTTCTCTATGGCCTGTTTGCTCATCCGCTTCATCACGATAAGTAACCCCTTCAATAACTGCATCAAAACTTATCTTACCATTTGCTTCTGCTACTATTACATTATTGAATGGATCCCAGGTACAAATAACATCACCTTTTGCCACTTTCTGTCCGTCTTTTACTTTTAGTATTGATCCATAAGGGATATGCATACTGTTTAGTAATCGATCAGATTTTACATCTATATTTCTTATTTCACCTGTACGGCCTATAACTACCAATTGCTTTTTACCTTCATTATCTTCTGTATTTACAGTACGCAATCCGTCAAATTGAAGCGTACCATCGTTTTTAGCAAACAATGAAGATTCAACAGAAGTAGAGCCTGCCACACCACCCACGTGGAAAGTACGCAATGTAAGCTGTGTACCCGGCTCACCAATTGACTGGGCAGCAATGATACCTACAGCATCTCCACGCTGTGCCAATATACCCGATGCAAGGTTTTTACCATAGCATTTTACACACACACCTCGTTTGCTTTCGCAGGTTAATACAGAGCGTATTTCTACAGTTTCTATACCGGCTTCTTCAATTCTTTTTGCATCGTCTGCGCTTATTTCTTCTCCGGCTTTTATAATCAATTCATCAGTTACAGGATGTGTTACATCATGCAATGAGGTACGGCCTTCAATTCTGTCGCTCAATGCTTCAATAATATCTTCGTTATCTTTTAAGGCTTGTGCAGCAATACCACGCAGGGTTCCGCAATCTTCTTCGTTAATCACCACATCCTGCGCCACATCTACCAGCCTTCTTGTTAAATAACCGGCATCTGCCGTTTTCAATGCCGTATCGGCCAAACCTTTGCGGGCACCATGCGTAGAAATAAAGTATTCCAATACACTTAGTCCGTCTTTAAAGTTTGCCAAAATCGGGTTTTCAATAATCTCACTTCCTGATGAGCCTGATTTACGTGGCTTAGCCATCAATCCCCTCATACCACCCAACTGTTTAATTTGTTGCTTGCTACCACGGGCGCCACTGTCGAGCATCATATACACAGAGTTAAACCCTTGTTTATCTACCGCAAGATCTCGTATAAGCGTTTCCGTTACCTTGGTATCTACCCGGCTCCAGATATCAATAATTTGGTTGTAGCGCTCATTATTGGTGATAAGCCCGTTATTGTAGCTATCCCATACTTCTGCTACTTCTTCCTGTGCATTATTTACAAGCTCTTCCTTTATTTCCGGTACTATCAGGTCATTAATATTGAATGACAATCCACCACGGAAGGCCATACGGTAACCCAATGTTTTTATATCATCCAAAAATTTGGCAGTAATCGGAACGCTTGTCCATTTAATGATGTCGCCAATAATTTCACGCAGGTTTTTCTTTGTTAATAATGCATTGATAAAGCCCACTTCTTTTGGCACAAACTGGTTAAAAATTACACGTCCTACAGTGGTATCAACTAACTTAAAAGTTAATGAACCATCATTATTACGCCAGTTTACTTTTACTTTAATATTGGCATGTAAATCTACCTGCTTTTCATTGTAAGCAATAATTACTTCTTCTGCAGAATAAAATGCCTTGCCCTGTCCTCTTACAATTTCAGTATCAGTAGATTTTTTTCCTTTGGTAATGTAGTACAAACCAAGCACCATGTCCTGCGAAGGAAGGGTGATAGGAGTACCATTTTGAGGATTCAAAATGTTGTGAGAAGACAGCATCAATAACTGTGCTTCCAAAATTGCGGCATTGCTCAATGGCACGTGAACCGCCATCTGATCACCATCAAAGTCGGCGTTGAAAGCCGTAGTTACCAATGGATGCAATTGAATGGCTTTACCTTCAATTAATTTAGGTTGAAATGCCTGAATAGATAAACGGTGAAGGGTTGGGGCCCTGTTCAACATTACCGGGTGGCCTTTCAAAATATTTTCAAGTATATCCCAAATAATGGCTTCTTTTTTATCAACCAGTTTTCTTGCAGACTTTACAGTTTTTACAATACCTCTTTCAATAAGTTTGCGAATGATAAATGGCTTAAACAATTCGGCCGCCATATCTTTAGGTAAACCACATTCATGCATTTTCATTTCGGGGCCTACTACTATAACCGAACGGCCAGAGTAGTCCACACGTTTACCAAGCAAGTTCTGACGGAAACGTCCCTGCTTACCTTTTAATACATCACTCAAAGATTTTAAAGCCCTGCCACCTTCTGCTTTTACAGCATTTGATTTACGGCTGTTATCAAATAATGAGTCAATTGCTTCCTGCAACATCCTTTTTTCATTACGAAGAATTACTTCAGGAGCTTTAATTTCTAATAATCTTTTCAAACGGTTATTACGGATAATAACACGGCGGTATAAGTCATTTAAATCTGATGATGCAAAACGGCCACCATCTAATGGTACCAATGGGCGCAATTCTGGCGGAATTACAGGAATGTATTGCATTACCATCCACTCGGGGCGGTTGTTGATACGGGTATTTGCATCACGGAAACTCTCTACTACGGATAAACGCTTTAATGCATCTGCTTTACGTTGTTGTGAGGTTTCATTGGCTGCTGCATTTCTCAGATCAAAACTTAATTGATCCAAATCTAAGCGCTCAAGCATGGCATGTACCGCTTCAGCACCCATCTTAGCTACAAATTTTTCAGGATCCTCATCAGGCAACATCTGGTTTTCTTTTGGCAAAGTATCCAGTATATCCAGGTATTCTTCTTCTGTTAATAAATCACCATAGTTTTGGCCTTTATCTGCACGAATACCCGGGTTAATTACTACAAAGCGTTCGTAGTAAACAATGGTTTCTAATTTTTTAGAACTCATACCTAACAGGTAGCCAATTTTATTAGGCAGCGATTTAAAGTACCAAATATGCACTACGGGCACTACCAGTTTGATATGCCCCATTCTTTCTCTTCTTACTTTCTTTTCGGTAACTTCTACACCGCAGCGGTCGCACACTATACCTTTATAGCGGATACGTTTATACTTTCCGCAAGCACATTCATAATCTTTTACCGGCCCAAAAATTCTTTCGCAAAACAAACCGTCTCTTTCGGGTTTGTATGTACGATAGTTGATGGTTTCAGGCTTTAATACTTCACCATAGCTTCTTTCAAGAATACTGTCGGGGGAAGCCAAACCGATGGTGATTTGAGAAAACGTAGGTTTTGGACGATTTTCTTTTTTGAATGCCATATTGTAATGAATAATTGATAATTAAAAATTGATAATTATTTTGGAACCATCTTTTGTTCCTCACTCCTCACTTTTGTAAACTTAAAAGTGCTTACTCAAATTTCAGGTCAAGCCCTAATCCACGCAATTCGTGTACCAGTACATTGAATGATTCGGGAATACCGGCTCTAGGTATGTTGTCACCTTTTACAATGGCTTCATACGTTTTAGCCCTTCCGATAATATCATCCGATTTTAGCGTAAGCAACTCCTGAAGGATGTTAGAAGCTCCATAAGCTTCTAATGCCCATACTTCCATCTCACCAAAACGCTGTCCGCCAAACTGAGCTTTACCACCCAATGGCTGTTGAGTAATCAAACTGTATGGCCCGATAGAACGTGCATGCATTTTATCATCAACCATGTGGTGAAGTTTAATGATATAAATGATTCCCACGGTTGCTTTCTGGTCAAAGCGCTCACCTGTTTCGCCATCATATAAATAAGTATGGCCAAATTTAGGCAGACCCGCTTTTTCTATATTTTCAGCAATTTCCTGTACTGAAGCTCCATCAAAAATTGGAGTTGCAAAGTTTACACCCAGTTTTTCGCCAGCCCAACCCAATGCTGTTTCATAAATCTGGCCCAGGTTCATACGACTTGGTACCCCCAATGGGTTTAGTACAATATCTACCGGCGTTCCGTCTTCAAGGAAAGGCATATCTTCCTGGCGAACTATTTTGGCAACAATACCTTTGTTACCATGGCGTCCGGCCATTTTATCCCCTACTTTTAGCTTACGTTTTACAGCCATGTACACTTTTGCAAGTTTTAATACACCTGCAGGCAATTCGTCTCCAATGCTAATATTGAATTTCTCTCTTTTGTAACGGCCTAATTCTTCATTAAACTTAATATTGTAATTGTGTAATAAAGTATTAATAGCATCATCGGTTTTTGCATCACCGCTCCAGCCAAGTGGATTCACATTTACAAAATCAATATTGGCTAAATTTTTAGCTGTAAATTTTGCACCTTTTCCAATGATTACTTCACCAAAATTATTGCTAACTCCCTGGCTAGTTTTATCTTTTAATAAGGTATTGAGCTTTTCCTGCAATAATTCCATTAAAGCAGTTTCGTTGAGCTCATGTGTTTTTTCAATCTTATCCAATTGAGCCTTCTCACGCACTTTTGCATTCTTATCTTTTTTAGCCCTTTGAAAAAGTTTTTTATCAATAACTACACCTTCAGTACCACTTGGCGCTTTTAATGAAGCATCTTTTGCATCGCCGGCTTTATCGCCAAAGATGGCTCGTAGCAACTTCTCTTCCGGAGTTGGGTCGCTTTCACCTTTTGGAGTTATTTTACCAATAATGATATCGCCTTCTTTTATTTGTGCTCCAATGCGGATGATACCATTTGCATCAAGGTCTTTGGTAGCTTCTTCCGATACGTTTGGAATATCTGGCGTCAATTCTTCTTCACCCAATTTTGTATCACGTACTTCTGTTTCAAACTCACTGATATGGATAGACGTAAACCAATCGTCTTTTACTACTTTTTCAGAAATTACAATCGCATCTTCAAAGTTGTATCCTTTCCAAGGCATAAAGGCAACTTTTAAATTGCGGCCCAGTGCCAACTCACCATCTTTGGTAGCATACCCTTCTGTAAGGAAATCGCCTGCCGAAACCTTTTGGCCTTTTACAACCGCGGGGCGCAGGTTAATGGTAGTTTCCTGGTTGGTGCGAATGAATTTAGTTATTTTGTAAACGGTTAAATCATCTTCAAAACTTACTAATTTTTCAGCTTCACCACGTTTGTATCGTACATGAATTTCTGTTGCATCTACATATTCTACTACACCATCTCCATCTGCATGAATTTGAATTCTGGCATCACGTGCTGCTTTGCCTTCTAAGCCGGTACCAACTATTGGCGCTTCGGGGCGAAGCAATGGTACAGCCTGGCGCTGCATGTTAGATCCCATCAAGGCACGGTTTGCATCATCATGTTCCAAAAACGGAATTAACGATGCACTCAACCCAACAATCTGGTTAGGTGCAACATCCATGTATTCCACTTCTTCCTTATCTAATATAGGGAAATCGCCTGTTTGACGGGATTTAATCCTGTCTTCCACAAAGTTTCCTTTTTCGTCAAGGTCAATATTTGCCTGTGCAATTTTAGCTGTATCTTCTTCTTCAGCACTTAAGAATGTTATCTTCTTTAAATCTACTTTACCATCCGTTACTTTACGGTAAGGTGTTTCGATAAAGCCCATATCATTTATTTTGGCATGTACACAAAGTGTAGATATCAAACCAATGTTTGGCCCTTCGGGCGTTTCAATTGTACACAAGCGACCGTAGTGAGAATAATGTACGTCACGTACTTCAAAACCCGCTCTCTCCCTGCTTAAACCACCGGGGCCTAAAGCAGAAATACGGCGTTTATGCGTTATCTCACTTAAAGGATTTGTCTGATCTAAAAATTGTGATAATTGAGATGTACCAAAAAATGAGTTGATAACAGAAGACAATGTTCTTGCATTGATCAAATCTACCGGTGTGAATACCTCATTATCTCTTACGTTCATTCTTTCACGAATGGTACGTGCCATACGTGCAAGGCCTACTCCAAACTGAGCATACAATTGCTCACCCACCGTACGTACCCTACGATTGCTTAAGTGATCAATATCATCCACCTCCGATTTACCATTGGTTAATTGTACCAGTGTTTTAATAATAGCAATAATATCGTCTTTGGTCAATACTTTCTTCTCAATAGGGAAATTTAATCCCAGGCGGCGGTTAATTTTGTAACGGCCTACTTCGCCAAGGTCATATCTCTTATCGCTAAAGAATAATTTATCAATAATGCCACGAGCCGTTTCATCATCTGGTGCATCGGCGCCACGCAATTGTTTGTAAATATGTTGTACCGCTTCTAACTCACTGTTAGAGGTATCTTTATTTAATGTATTGTAGATAATGGCATAATCACCACTTACTTCTTCTTTTTGGATGAATACACTTTTTACATCCATTTCCAAAATCATGGCAATGTTAGAATCATCTAAAATGCTATCTCTTTCAAGGATGATTTCATTTCTTTCAATAGAAACCACTTCACCGGTATCTTCATCCACAAAATCTTCTACCCAGGTACGCAATACACGGGCAGCAAGGCGTTTGCCAATATTTTTTTCAAGATTTTTTCTATCTGCTTTTACTTCATCAGCCATTCCAAACAGTTCAAGAATATCTTTATCTGTTTCGTATCCGATAGAACGCAATAAAGTAGTTACGGGGAATTTTTTCTTACGGTCAATGTAAGCAAACATTACATTGTTGATATCTGTTGCAAATTCCATCCAGGCACCTTTAAATGGAATTACTCTTGCGGAGTAAATTTTAGTGCCATTTGGATGTACAGACTGGCCAAAGAATACACCGGGTGAGCGGTGAAGCTGGCTTACCACTACCCTTTCTGCACCATTGATTACGAAAGTACCACGTGGAGTCATGTAAGGAATATTTCCAAGAAAAACATCCTGTACTATAGTCTGAAAATCTACGTGCTCTTCATCATTACAGCTCAGGCGTAGCTTGGCTTTGAGCGGAACAGCATACGTAAGGCCTCTTTCAATACACTCATCAATAGAGTAGCGTGGAGGATCTACGAAATAATCTAAAAATTCCAGCACAAAAATATTACGGGTATCCGTAATAGGGAAGTTTTCCTTAAACACACGGAATAAGCCTTCCACATTACGTTTATCAGGCGTGGTTTCTAACTGGAAAAAATCTTTAAACGATTGGATCTGAATTCCGAGCAAATCGGGTTGTTCTGCTATAAGTTCAACTTTTCCGAAATTGTAACGTTTAGCAGCAGGTGATTTAGTTGCAGACATATATTAATTAAAACGTTTAATGTGAAGGCCTTTCAATAAAGAAATGAGAGCTTGCGCTACTATTCCCAAATTTAAGGAGGGCAAAGGTAAGCAATTAAATTTATATTTCGTATATAAGATTATTGTTTTGGGCTTAATTGGTAAGATTTTTGCTAAAATCGCAAAATTTTACAACCCAATAATAAAAAACCCCGGAAAATTCCGGGGTGTTATAACTTATATCAAAAGAAATTAAGCTATTTCTACTTCAGCACCTGCTTCAGTTAATTTAGCTTTAATATCTTCTGCTGTAGCTTTATCAGCTCCTTCTTTTACTGGTTTTGGAGCGCCATCTACTAAATCTTTAGCTTCTTTCAATCCTAAGCCTGTTAATTCTTTTACGATTTTTACGATAGCAAGTTTGTTAGCGCCTGCTGATTTAAGAATTACATCAAAAGATGTTTTTTCTTCAGCTGCTGCTGCGCCACCATCGCCACCGGCGCTTACTACTACTGCTGCTGCAGCAGGTTCAATACCGTATTCTGATTTTAAGAATTCAGCTAATTCCTGAACTTCTTTTACTGTTAAACCTACAAGGTTTTCTGCTAATGCTTTTACGTCTGCCATTTTGTTTACATTTTTGCCGCCTTCATTGTTGATAGCTCCGGCGGAGTTTAAAAAAATTGTTGATGCCTTTATTGTTACCGTCCGGCCAGGTATTATTTCAAAAAAAAATTATTCTGCTACGGGTGCTTCTGGTGCCGCACTTGCTGTGGCTGCTTCTTTATTTTGCAAAGCGCCTAAAACCCTTTGTATGGGCGATTGTAATAAACCAATGATTTCACCAATCAGCTCATTCTTAGTTTTAATTTGTGTTAAGGCTTTTAACTGATTATCACCTACAAACACATCACCATTAATGAAAGCAGCTTTTAATACCGGCTTTTCATTGTTATTTTCTTTGCGGAAACCGCTGATGATTACAGCAGGATCTTTAGGGTTTTCGCTAAACATTAAAGCGGTTACTTTATGCAAAGAGTCGTAAACACCTGCATATTTTTCTGCATCAATGCTTTCTAATGCTTTTTTAATTAAAGTGTTTTTAGCCACTTTCATTTCTACCTGCTTATTAAAACAGTGCCTGCGCAATTTACCTACCTGGTCTACTGTTAGGCTTTCGGTATCGGTAATGTAGAAATTATTGTATTGTGAAAATTTGCCTTTGAGCAATTCTATCACTTCGTTTTTTTCTTGTTTTGTCATAACAAATATTTTTTGTTCCGATGCTTACCGGAATTAGTTTTGAACAGATTTAGTATCAACCATAATGCCGGGGCTCATTGAGCTTGCCATGCTTACTCCTTTTAGATAAGTACCTTTAGAAGTAGATGGTTTTAATTTGATAATGGCATTGATAAATTCCTGAGAATTTTCCATCAATTTTTCGGGAGCAAAGCTTACCCGGCCAATAGAGGCATGTATGATACCCACTTTATCTACTTTAAAAGCAATTTTTCCGCCTTTAAGATCATTTACCGCTGCTGCTACATCATTGGTTACAGTACCGGTTTTAGGATTTGGCATTAGGTTACGAGGGCCTAATACTTTACCCAATTTACCAATCTTAGGCATTACAGATGGTGTGGCTACTATTACATCTACATCTGTCCAACCACCTTCTATTTTAGTAATAAATTCATCAAGCCCTACAAAATCAGCACCTGCAGTGGTAGCTTCGGCTTCTTTATCGGGAGTGCAAAGCACCAATACTTTTTTGGTTTTGCCGGTGCCATGTGGAAGTGATACCGTGCCACGTATGGCCTGGTCGGCTTTTTTAGGATCTACACCTAATTTTACATGTAGGTCAACTGAACTGTCAAATTTGGTAGTATTTATTTCTTTTACTAAAGCGGAAGCTTCTTTAAGCGTATAAGCTTTGTTGGCGTCAACCTTAGCATTTGCTATTTTTCTTTTTTTAGTAATCATTTTTAAAAAATTTATTGAGGTTGACGATTAATTATTTTCCCATGGAGCTTTACCATCTACTGTAAGACCCATGCTACGTGCAGTACCTGCTACCATACTCATGGCGCTATGCAGGGTAAATGCATTTAAGTCTTCCATTTTGTCTTTAGCTATTTCTTCTACCTGAGCCCAGGTAACTTTGCCCACTTTTGCCCTATTGGGCTCTTTACTTCCTTTAGATACTTTAGCAGCATCCATAAGTTGTACAGCAGCAGGTGCAGTTTTAATAATAAAGTCGAATGATTTGTCTGCATACACTGTAATCAATACAGGTAATACTTTTCCGGGTTTATCCTGGGTTCTTGCATTAAATTGTTTGCAAAACTCCATAATATTTACCCCTTTAGAACCCAAAGCCGGGCCAATTGGCGGTGCAGGGTTGGCTTGTCCTCCTTTGCATTGGAGTTTTACATAGCCGGTAATTTCTTTTGCCATTTTTTAAATGATTTTTGGTGATAACGTCCGGGCAATTACCAGGACTTCCAAATTCCGGATTTAAACGGAATAAATTCTTAAAGAACTAATTTGGGCGGCAAAAGTAGTAAATATTTTTAGATAAGGCAAAAAAAATGGGCTTTTTTTTACGAAATATAGGTTTAATACTTTCAAGAGGAGCCCATTGATACTTATTTATTTAAATAATCCTGAAAACTTAGCTGCTCCAGGGCTTTGCCTCTGTTTAAATCTGTGTTTAACACCGGGCCTTGCTTTTCAATATAGGATTTGCCTACATTATCAAATAAATAGCTTTTGCCGGGCTCTACAAAACCAAATCCATTGTTGAAGGAAAAATATGCCCAGGGTTTTACTGTGCTATCCATTATGTTTTTACTCCATTTATATTGTGTATAGGGCATTTGTAACTGGGCCAGCAAGGTGGCCGGCAGGTCTATTTGAGAGCCAATTTTATCAATGGTTATTCCACTTGCGGGTAAGCCCCCTCCTAAAAACAGGAGTGGTATTTTATAATTATCTATGCGTTTACCTGTAATAGGTAGTGGGTGGCCATGGTCGGCTACAATGGCTACAATGGTATTTTGCCACCAGGGCTGTTTTTTGGCCTCAGCAATAAATTGATACAAAACCGCATCAGTATAATGCAAAGTATTTAAAAATAAAGAGGTAACATCTTTACCCTGTATTACAGTAGGCACAGGGGTTTCAAACGGCTCATGGCTGCTTAGTGTAAGCCAGGTGTAAAAAAATGGTTGCGGCTGTTGTTGAATACCAGCCAACAATCTTTCCATCACTACTCCATCATGGGCTCCCCATTTTGAATTTTGATCTTTTTTATCAAAATCATTGATAGATACAAAATGATTAAAAGAGCCGCCCAGTAAGTATGCTTTTATATTGGCAAATTCTAACTCGCCACCATAATAAAATGCTGTATGATACCCATCATTGCTAAATTGTGTACTGAGCTTGGGCAATTTAGCTGCTTTGCCGGGCTCTTTTACAATTGAGGTAATAGGCTGTGCCGGGTAGCCGCTCAGTACTGCTACTATCCCTTTATCTGTACGATCGCCACTTGCATAGATATTTGAAAAATAAATCCCTTCTTTTTTTAAGGCATTAAAGCCGGGGGTTATTTCGTGCCCCTGCACGGTAAGATGAGTAGCTTTTTCTGTAAAACTTTCCCATACTATTATTATCACATTAGTTTTTTTAGATTGTGGCAATGCCTTGTCAGCATGCTGTGAATACAGGCTATCTACAATGGCATGTGCCGTAGTATCACTCAAATAAACAAACGGGTTTTTTGATGATTCAATATTATGATTGATAGAATACAAAAAATTCCACGGGGCATTAATAGCAGCAAGATTTGCAAAATTATTTTGAGAAAAATATACACTACTCTGGTTGAGTGGCGCCAACTGCAGCCCTCCCCTAATTGGTATGATAAAAAGCCCGGTCAACAATAGGATTAGAATTATACTAATTGCCTTGCGCTCATTTGCTGCCAGCATGCTTTTATACCAGCTACTTAAAAGTTTGTTGAATACAAATAACAGTAGCAAATAAATAATTACAAAAAATAAGAGTATCCAAAAAAGTGGCAGGTAGGCAATTGTGGCATACACTTCTTTGGGGTTAGACATATATTTTAATATAGAAGCATCAACCCGATAGCCCCATGCCTGAAAAAGATTTAAATCTATTAAAATCAACAGCAGGCATACTAAAAGCAATAAGCCGGTATAAATTTTTATGAAAATGGGGCATTTGCCCAGTTTTGTAAAAACCAAAACTATCATGCACAATGCAAGGGGTATAGTAAAATATGCAGCCAAAGAGGCATCCATACGTGCCCCATACCAAAGAGATTGAAAAGAAGCAGATAAACCGGCGTCTTTTGCAGATGTTACATTTTTTAATAAAAAAGCAATGCGGGCAACTTCAAAAAAAAGTATCCAGCAAAGCCAGTAACGAAGTAAAAACCAAATTCGTAAAAACATGTATTTAAAATATGTAAGAAATAAGTTTTTACAAATGTAAATGAATAGAAAGGCAACTATAAAAAATTATTCCAGCACATTTACTTCTGTACGCCTGTTGTTGGCACGCCCTTCATCTGTTTTATTGGTATCAATGGGTTTGCTCATGCCATAACCTTTTGCAATGATTCTATCGGCACTGATGCCTTTTGATACTAAGTATGCCTTTACTACATCGGCCCTATCCTGCGAAAGTTTTATATTACTTGCTGCGGTTCCTACATTGTCAGTATATCCTGCAAGCTCTATGCGGTCATCTTCTTTTCGGTTCATATACGCTACCAACTCGTCTAATACTGTGTATGCTTCTTCTTCGAGTATGGCTTTACCGGTTTCAAAATTACAGCCGCTCAATGTCCAGTTTTTGGCCGGCATAAACTGGAAGGATAAAATAAAAGGTTTTTTATACGAAGTGTTTTCGGCCAGGGCAGGTATATCCAATACATCGTAGCTGGTAGAGTCTCTAAAGCCTAAAATATAAATATCGTACTTATCGCCTGCAGGCAACCTTAGCGAAAAAGCGCCGCTATCATTAGTAAGCCCTTCATACTCTCTTTGATTAATCTTGCTTCTAAATACCAATATTTCATGAGGCAATACATTATTTTTAAAATCGGTAACGGTTACATCTACCCTTGCATCTTTGGGCTGTGCAGCATTTTGTAATGGATTGGTTTGTGCAAACAAATAAAGTGGCAGACAAACAATAATAGCAGATAAATATTTTTTCATAAAACACAAATTTTCTTTGAGGTAAAATAAAGGTAAATATAACTTTTCAGGATTAGGTATTTTGATATCTACCCTTTATGCCTATTAGGTTTTCCCATATTTACTTTTTTATCTTGATACAAAAAGCAACAAAAAAATAAAGGCTGCATAAAAAAGCTAAAAATTTATTTTGTACTTATTCTCCCTAATTCTATAACTTTTATATGATTAAAATATTGTGCTTTCAAGCGTGCATTTATCCACTAAAGTTTTTGCTGCAATTGTATTACCATTTCGTTTTTCCAGGCAGCAAATGTACCCTGCTGAATATGGGCTCTGGCCTGCTTTACAAGCCATAAATAAAAAGCAAGATTGTGCACACTTGCAATGGTGAGGCCCAGGTATTCCCTGCTTTTCATTAAGTGCCTTAGGTAGGCTTTACTGTAATAATTACTCATGGGGCAGTCAATACCATCATCAATTACGCTAAAATCTTTTTCCCATTTTTTGTTATCAATATTGATGATGCCTTTGCTGGTAAACAGCATGGCATTGCGGCCATTGCGTGTAGGCATTACACAATCAAACATATCTACCCCCATTGAGATGGCTTCTAATATATTCCAGGGGGTGCCAACTCCCATCAGGTAGCGGGGCTTATGTAGAGGAAGATTATCGCAGCAGAGAGCGCATATTTCATACATAATTTCTGTAGGCTCGCCTACACTTAAGCCACCAATGGCATTGCCGGTTGCATTCTTACTGCTAATATATTCGCAAGAAGCTTTTCTAAGCTGATGATGTATGCCGCCCTGTACAATGGGAAACAGGTTTTGAGTATATCCGTACCTGTTACTAGTATTATTAAAATGATTCAGGCACCTGTCTAACCAGCGATGGGTAAGCTCCATAGAAGTTTTTGCATAATTAAATTCACTGGCGCCGGGAGGGCATTCGTCAAATGCCATTACAATATCGCCACCTATGCTGCGCTGAATATCCATTACTCTTTCGGGAGTAAACAAATGCCTGCTTCCATCAATATGCGATTGAAAAAGTACCCCTTCTTCTTTTATTTTTCTATTGCCTGAAAGTGAGAAAACCTGGTAGCCCCCACTATCTGTAAGTATAGGCTTGTGCCATCCGTTGAATTGATGAAGGCCTCCGGCTGCTTCTAACACTTCTAACCCCGGCCTTAAATACAAATGGTATGTGTTTCCCAAAATAATCTGCGCCTGTACTTCGCTTGCCAATTGCTGCTGGGTTACCGCTTTTACACTTCCTACTGTGCCTACAGGCATAAAAATTGGCGTAAGTATTTCGCCATGGTCTGTAGTAATCCTGCCTGCCCTTGCTGAGGTTTTATCATCTTTATTTTCAATATTAAATTGTAGTGCGGCCATAGCTGCAAAAATAGTTGAATTGCCCTACCAATAAATTTAGATTTTTATCGCACTAATACAACTGTACCTTTTCGAAATTTCAACTCCTCATTTCTAAATCTAAATGTGCATATCCATATATATGTATCAGTATCCTGGTAGGCTCCATGTAGTTTTCCATCCCAGCCTTCATTAATATTTTGGGTGCTAAAGATTTTTTGCCCAAACCTATTAAAAATTGAAAAACTATATTGCTTAAATGAGCCGCTAACAATAGGTTTGAAGTAATCATTCTTGCCATCGCCATTTGGTGTAAATGCAGTAGGGAAATAAATATATTCCGGGCATGCTTCTACTTTTACCAATAATGTATCCGATAAAATACAGCCATTAAACAGTTCAGCACTAATATTATAAACCGTTGATGAAAGAGGAAATAATTTTAAAATATTATTTTCTATCAATGCAGAATTAGAGGGAAACCAATTATAATTTTTTAAAGTATTATTTAGTGTTATCGATGCAGTATCATATCTGCATAAAGTGGATGGATATACTAATTGAAATACCGGAGCAGGATAAATGATAAGAGAGTCTCTAAAAATATTATCGCAACTATCTGTTACCTCAACAAAATAGTCGCCGGGAGTAGTAACACTAAAGGTTTGAAACGAACTATTATCCTGCCACTTATATGATTTAAAGCCATCACCGGCATTTAATAAAATTGATTTCCCCGGACATATAGTAGTATCATTTCCCAAAAATAACCAAGGCGCAACAGGATACACATTTATAAAGATTGAATCTTTTAAAGTACATCCTTCAAAAGTAGTGCTTATATATCCATGATAGGGTTTTAAGAACTTAATATTTACTGTTGTATCATTTGGTATGCTTGTTATTTTTATGGCAGTTGTATCAACTATCCACTTTACTTTCCTTAAACAAGCCGGATTTTTATACACTGTGAAAGTTGCAAAAGGACTAGATAAACAATAATCACTTTTACCTTTTAATTTTAAAGTATCACATATACTTGCCTGTTTACAAAATTTTCTTTCTTCAATGATTTCACCCTGGCTTATTAAAGTATAAGGTGTAAGTATAAAAGTCGGAGAAGCAATATTAAAAATTTCAGGCGGGGGTAATTTTATATAAGCCGGCTTTTCAATAACTATATCAACATCGGACACATTACCCATACAGGTATTTTCACTTATGTCTTTCGAAATATTTACTATATGCAAAACAGAATCATGTTGTGAATAATAAGTATGATAAATTAATTCTCCAACGTCATTATTTTTTAAGTAAGGAACAACGTTTAATCTGAATCCATCCGTATTTAAACCTGTTTCTGTAATATTTTGCTTTCGGTTGAGTAGTAAGTTTAATGAAGTGTCAGTTAAAAAATAATAACAGTTATTGGTAGATATGCCTATTTTGGAAGAATCTTTAATATTAGAAAAAAGCACATTACCGCCTGTAGAAATATAGGGTAAAGTGGCCACATCTTCAGAATAAAAAAAACTTAGTGATTGAGGATATTTATAAATAAAATAATTTGAAATAGAAAGATCTTTATTGCATTTTAACACAAAGAATCTATTATTATCAAAAGAATTTGTTGCTTTACGACCTGCTATTACAAGCATATTATCTTCCGTTATTTTAAAGTTGAAATTTTCATAGAGCAGCCCATTTGCAAAGATGTTTTCATGAACCCCATCACTGTAGATAAGCTGATCATTAAACAGGTATTTAACTTCCGATAATAAAATGCCTGTCGTATAATCAATTTTTAAAAGAAGAAGATAATCTGTAATTGCTTTAGGAGAGTTTGTATTTTTTTCTATAATTATTGCTGAATAGATATTTTTACTTTCAGAAACCGTTCTTATGCCTTTTAAAAATTCTCCGTCTTCAAGTGAAAGCTTAAATGTCTTATTTAATTTCACAATTGAAGCATTACTATCCAGCACAACCAAATTTACAAGAGAAGATACCCCGTTTACAGAGGTAAAAATAATATCATCATTATTACCTTTAGCAATAAAGCCATAATTATTATCGGTACTCTTTATTTGTTTTGCCCATACAACATTGCCCTGTGCATCTATTTTTGAAAAGCCCTGTTGAACAGACTGAAGCCCGGAGGGTTGATAATAAAATGTAGCCAAAAGACTATTAGCATTTGTTACAAAAAGCTCATCTGCAACTTTATCAATTTGCTTTTTCCATAAGATTTTATTAGAAATATCTTTTTTTATTAAAATAGAGCCTGCACAATAAATAGAAGAAAAATCATTGTCTGTTAATGGTGCCGAAATGTGACTTTGCAAATACTTAAAGGCATGACTGTAGATAGATGTATTCTCAAAACTGTCAATACATTTATACTGAGAAAATGACAGTGTATTAATAAGGATAATAAATAATGAGGAAAAAATCAGGCGTTTTATAAACATATTATAGAGATTACAATAAATAACATCCGAATTCTCAGACTGCCAGTTATTTATTTGTAAATTTAAGGTATTATATATCCTGGATATGTCTCAACACTCCATACCGGAGTAAAGCAAGAGTTACTGCTAGTAGGTAAAGGATCACCAGTCACTCCAGTTAAATACTTGGTATTTCTATATCTTATTTTCACATTATAGGTCCCTGATGCTATTGTCGGAGATGTAGCAAAATCAGTTCGGGATACAAAACTTGAGTTAACGATAAAAGATCTAGGACTTGTGAAGTTTACAAAAGGATTCCAGGTCGTCCCATTATCTAAACTATATTCTACTTGTTGATAACTCGGTGCTGCACTAGTAGAATAAGAAGTACACATACCAAGTACATCATACCCTACAATTTCCAAATAATTAAGCGTATTAGAAGGCTGAAAAATGGCTAAATCATTACGACTACATGGATCGCTATTCATTGGTGTACTAAACCCAAATCCAGTCACACCCATTGGTATAATTGAATAATTTTCTAAAGTCGAGCAATCAGTAGCAAATGTAGCACCAAGTCTGAGCGTTGCTCCGGGAGAGTTTACAACACTTTCTGGTAAAATAGTAGATGAAACCATTTCAACCCAAAAAATATTATTTGAAGAATTATTCGGGTCTGTACCAAGATCAGTGATTTTCACTTCAGTTGTCGTATTATTATATGCATTAGCATTTCCTGTAATTGAAACTTTAATTGTGCCTTTTGTAACATTGGAAGGATTTGAGGGATTTACAAGTACAACATTATTATCCCATGAAATTAACCACCCAAATCCTACTTTATAACCATAATTACATTGATACAACCTATAATAATAATTTAGATCCAGATAATCAGGATAATCGCCAGCACATAATGAAGTTAAATTGGTAAGAGGGTTTAGAGGAAGATGCTCAACAATATTACCCTGCATATCTGCAAACGCAACTTTCATTCTTTGGTTCACTTCAACTCTTTGAACAATGCCTCCTAAGGAATCCATTTTTCTTTTTATAAATTCCTTAGCCTTTTGAATTGAGCTTAATTCAATCAGAGGTAAAATACGAGGCTTTAGATTATCTTTTTTACATGCAGACAACAATACAATAATAATGATTGTGAATAGGTGAATGAATAAGGTTTTAGTTTTCATAATTTAATTTTAAGAACTGTAAGATAGTACTTATTTAGTGATTTTTTAGTAAATATGGCAAGTTCATCCTGTTTACCCAACTTCTATTTTATTACTTTTTATCTTGTACTGAAGCCAATTATAACTTTTTTTGAAAAAAGGTGTTTTCCAAAAAAAATAATTTTACAACCTCTCAAACCTATTATTTTTGCAGAAATGTATTTACCCAAACTACTACTTCAGCACTGGCAGTTAATTCTGTTTGTATTACTTGCTGCATCTGCTTTTATTCAAATATTTTATTACCTGTTTTTTTTTAGCCGTCTTGCTTTTTATAAGGCAAAACCAAAAAACAATTCTCAAACACATGCTGTAAGTGTAATCATTTGCGCAAGAGATGAAGCGGCCAACCTTGCCCAAAACCTACCCGGGGCGCTGGTACAGGAATATAATACTACCCACGAAGTAATTGTGGTAAATGATAACTCTTATGATGAGAGTAAATATATTTTAGAAGAGTTTAAGCGCTCTTTTAAACAATTGCAAATAGTAGAGCTTACCCAGGAAGCAAAGATGATACCCGGAAAAAAATTTCCACTGAGCATTGGTATTAAGTCTGCCAAATATGAAATATTGTTACTTACAGATGCGGATTGTGTGCCTGCATCGGAGCATTGGATAAGCAGCATGCAAAATATATATGATGATACCACTGAAATAGTGCTTGGCTATGGTGCATATCATAAAAAACATGGATGGTTGAATAAATTGATTAGATGGGAGACTTTTCATGCTGCCTTACAATACCTGAGCTACTCACTTGCCGGGCAAACCTATATGGGTGTTGGCAGAAATTTATCTTATAAGAGGGATGTGTTTTTTAGAAGCAAGGGATTTTCGGCTCACAATAACCTGCCGGGTGGTGATGATGACCTTTTTATTAATAATGCTGCTACAAAACAAAACACTAAAATTAATATTGATAAAGATAGTTTTACTTTAAGTAACCCTGCCACTACCTGGAAACAATGGATATTACAAAAGAAAAGGCATTATACTACTTCAAAATTTTATAAACCCCGTCATAAATTTTTATTGGGCTTTTATGCATTTGCCCAGTTTGTTTTTTACCCATTGCTGGTGGCTTGCTGTTTATTGTATAGCTGGCAGCTTAGCTTAATTGTAGCTGCCTGCAAATTATTAATACAGGGCATTGTGTATGGCAAAACAATGAAAAAATTAAATGAAGCGGACCTTTTCCCTCTGCTTATTGTTTTAGATATTTGGATGTTTTTTTATTACCTGTTATTTGCTCCTGCTCTTTTTAAAAAACCAAAGCCAGCGTGGAAATAAAAGCAAATGCGCTGAAAAGAAGTTATTATTTTAATGGGTAGAGTAAAGATATACTGCTGATGGGCTGAGGGATAGGAGCAGGTAGCCCGCACTGATGACGACCAAAGGGAGGAAGAAGGAGGACTACTGCGGATAGCCCTTACCGTTGTTGACACATGTACACATGCCTACAGCCCCAAAATTTTTATTTTTATATTTACAGAATGAAAGAGATACAGGAATATTTTTCTGATTTTTCTACCGGGCAGGTGCAGCAATTGGCTGCCCTGAAAGATTTGTATGGGCAATGGAATGAAAAAATAAATGTAATCAGCCGGAAGGATATGGATAATTTTTATTTGCATCATGTGTTACATTCATTATCTATTGCTGCAAAATTTGATTTTAAACCGGACTTGCAGGTGATGGATCTTGGTGCTGGCGGTGGTTTTCCGGGCCTGCCCCTGGCTATTTTTTTTCCGGAGGCACATTTTCACCTGGTAGATAGCATTAATAAAAAACTTACCGTAGTAAAAGAAATTGCTGCGGCTATTGGCCTTGTCAACCTAACTGTACAACATACGAGGGCAGAAGAAATAAAAAACAGGCAATTTGATGTGGTGGTAAGCCGGGCGGTGGCGCCGCTTAAGGAGCTTTGGCGATGGAGCAAGCCTTTGATCAAAAAAAATAAATTGGCTGCCGGTACAGATAATCCAAACGGACTTATATGCCTAAAGGGCGGCGACTTATCAACAGAAATTTTTGAGAGTGGCTGCAAACCATTTGTTTGGGAAATTGAAAAGATATTTGACATTGAGTATTTTAAGGATAAATATATTTTATATCAACCTATAAAATAACCGTTTAACATAATTACCACTTTAGGGTATTGTTCAAATATTTTTTTTGAACTTGATTTGCAAAAATATGAATATAACTGTTGCCATAGTAGAAGACAATAATGATATACGCCAGGCTCTGGAAAAAATAATTGAAATGGCCGATGGCTATGAAATTGCCTGTACCTGTGTAAATGGCGAGGATGCCCTGGTGAAGCTTCCCATATTCTTACCTGAAGTGGTATTGATGGATATTAATCTTGGTGATATATCGGGCATTGATGTAGTACGTGAGCTAAAAGTAGTGCATCCTGAAATGCTGTTTATGATGTGTACCGTGTATGAAGAGGATGAAAAAATATTTGAGGCATTAAACGCCGGCGCCAGTGGTTATATTATTAAAAAAATGGCTCCTACTAAAATACTTGAATCTATAAAAGAATTGCACAATGGCGGCGCACCTATGAGTAGCCAGATAGCCAGAAAAGTGGTATCTGCTTTTCAGAATAAAAAGACAGAAGTGGCAGACAATTCTTTAAGCCTGCTTTCAAAAAGGGAACTTGAAATTTTAGAAATGTTATCTACCGGTTTAGTGTATAAAGAAATTTCAGAAAAATTATTTATCAGTTCTGAAACTGTTCGCAAACATGTGTACAGTGTGTATGATAAGCTTCATGTAAATAACCGGGTAGAAGCTATTAATAAATTTTTTGGAAGATAATAATTCTCTGTGTGGGTTTTTCTATAAAAAAAATCCCGGCGCATTGCCGGGATTTTTTATTACCAGTTCAATTCTAATAAATTATTTTTTCGGTTGGTATCTGCCATTCGTTTGGAGGGGTCTATTTCTACTCTTTTTAAATCAGTTAATTTTTGGTGCAGCTCTACAATATAAGTAGGCTGTGCCCATGCCCATTCGTGCTCGATGGTATATTTCTCTTTAGGATTTTCATTTGCTTTTGCAGCAAACATAATATCTAAAGGAATATTGATCATTTGAGTGGTGCCATCTTTAAAGCCAAGTTCCAGATCTATTGGCATAGGCATTTGCCCTACCCTTCTAAGCCTAATTTTTGTTACTGCTCCTTCTTCCCATAGGCTGTCAATACCGTAGTCAATAGTTTTGATGGTGCTTACCCAATACTCTTTGTACCAGTCTAACTGAATACCACTTACATCCTGAGCCACTTTAAAAAAATCAGCAGCATTTGGGTGTTTAAATCTCCATCTTTTATAATACTCTAATAAAATTTTATCTCTTACACCAGCGCCTGTAATGTAACCTAATTGTTCTAAAAACACTTCGCCTTTTGAATAGGAGTTAATGCTATATCCAAAATTTGTATTGTAATGGTCAGCATGTGTAGTTAACGGTTCGGCATACTCGCTTTTAGCAAGGTTGAAATAGCTGCCGTAAGCTCCTGCATGATCCTGAGGCAGGCTTTCAATTAGTAGCCTAAGCCTTTCATTACCTGGATTTGTTTTTAAAGCATTGTTGTATTCATCAATGCTATGGTTTTTATAGTAAAATGCTGTTACCAGGTCTTCTGCATAGCTTGTAAATCCTTCGTCCATCCAGGGGTATTCACTTTCATTGGTGCCTAGCATCATTTGGTACCAGCTATGCATCCACTCATGAAAAGCAGTACCAAAGGAGGCGCTCGAAATAAGTGTGGCCATTGGATATTCCATTCCTCCATCACCACCATGTATAAATGAATATTGCGGGTAAGGATATTTACCAAAATGTGATTCAATATAGGGCAATACCGTTACGGCAGCATTGGCAAGTTTTACCCATGCACTATCATTTGTAGCATCACCAGCTTTGGGGTGGTAAATAACATGTATTACAGGCCCATTATTGGGGGTTGTTCGTACAAGATGTTTATAATCGGGGTCGGCGGCCCACATAAAATCATGAATATTTTTACCAACAAAATGCCAGCTTCGTGTATCCGTAGTAGTTGGTTTTAATTCAGAGCCGGGCTTGTCATATCCCCAGCCAATATCTTTGGCATTTACCAATACACCGGAGGCTCCCAGCTTATAAGTTTTATCTATATTAATGGTTACATCATAATCGCCCCAAACTCCGTAAAACTCACGGGCTATATAAGGTGTAGGGTGCCAGCCTTCATAATCGTACTCACACATTTTAGGATACCACTGACTCATGCTGTATCGTACACCTGTTTGCGGATTGTCTCTTCCGCTACGCCTTATTTGCAGTGGCACCTGTGCTTCAAACTGCATTTCAAAAACCACAGTAGTTTTTGGCAAAATGGGCCTGGTAAGGTTTACCTCCAAAATAGTTTCGTGATAAGTAAATGGCTGAGGCACTCCATTCATCTTTAAAGAAATTATTTTTTGATACCCGATTTCTTCCGGGGTTAAATTTAATATTCTGTCTTTTACCCTGGTATCCCAATCCGGTTTGCCATTAATCATTATTTTTCCCAACTCCCTACTACGCACATCCATACTGCTATTGGGCTGAAAAGCATTCCAGTATAAATGATAAAATACTTTGTCTAACTTATCCGTAGAATTATTGCTATACTCTAATCTTTGAACTCCTTTAAACCGGTTGGTAGCTACATTTACATCTACCTTCATACTGTACTTTACATGCTGCTGCCACCTTAGTTCGGGCTGTGCTATTAGGCTTAAGTAAATAAAATTACATGCTAAAGCAAACAAAATTTTCTTCATTCAAATATTTTTTATTGCCGGTAAATTTCGGAAATAAGTATGAAGCAAAAAATTTAAAAATGATGAATGAAAGTATGGAGATTAGAATTGGAAATAATACAAGATTATTTTAAACCCTTTTCATTCTTTACAAAATGAACTACTTCATTATGGATAGGTTTTACTGTTTGTAAATATTTGAAAATAGACCGCAAGTCTGCGCTATCCATCCCTGCATACATTGTCCAGGGCATAATGGTATTGGGCATATTGGTTGGCAATTTTGTAATATTTGCAGTGTCGGCATAGGTTTTAAACCTTGTAACAAATTGTTCTGCCGTCCAGTTACCTATTCCTGTATTTTTATCTGGAGTAATATTGGCCGATTTGGTAATGCCCATTGGCAAATCAAATTCTCTGCCTCCGCTAAAAGCAAGAGCAGGAATTATTTGCCCTTTTTTTACCTGAGTATGGCACTCCATACATCCGGAAGCATTTACAAGATAACCACCATACTGTACAGAATCGGATGATGATGGCTTTATAGAGAAAGATGCCTTTTGGGGAATCGTATTTACAATAAAATTCATGGGAAAATCTATTGATCGATCACTAATTTTATTGTCGATAGATGGCAGGGTTCTTATATAAGCAATGATATCAAAAATATCTTCTTTATCCATTTTGCCATAATTGAGATAAGGCATCACTGGAAATAAAGCTTTTCCATTTTTATCTACACCGGTTGTAATCGTTCTAAATATTTCGCCATCCGTCCAGGTGCTTAAGCTTGATGGAGTAATGTTTTTTGAATAAAATGTACCCGGAAAACCCATTTGATTATTAAATAATTCGCCTCCTTTACCTTCTGTGCCGGCAATAATTGGCCCCGAAAATTTTGACCAGTCCCGGGTAGAATGACAATCTACGCAAAGCGTAACATGATTGGCAAGATACGCTCCGTGTTGTACCCTTTCAGGTGTTATATCTACTTTGAGCGTAGTAGCTTCACCTACATTTGGTAAAGCAAATTTGATATAACAAGCTCCTATCACAATTACTAAAATGATAATTGTTAGAAGTAGCATCGCCAACTTTTTCATTTTACAATTTATTATAAATGATTATTTAAAAAAATAAGCAAGAAAATTATAAAATAAAAAATGAAAATGCAAGTAACTACAGCAAAATATGACTGAAAATGTAAAGCTGAGTCTTAATCAAAAAAAAATAAATTAAAATTAATTGAGATAAATTGAAAAGAAGATATGAGCCTTTGACAAGCTAAACGTATCAAAAGAAATAAAAGATATCAACTTTTATTTCCTTCAACTACAATTGCTATTTCTCCTTTTACAGGCTTTGTGTTAAAATAATCATGTACCTTAGTTAGGGAACCTCTTTTGTTCTCTTCAAATTTTTTTGTTAGCTCCCGGCAAACACAGCACTGCCTTTCGGCTCCAAAGTATTGTATAAATTCATACAAAGTTTTTACCAATCTCATGGGGCTTTCATAAAAAACCATTGTCCTGTCTTCATCAGCAAGTTTTTTTAGTAAGGTTTGTCTTCCTTTTTTTATTGGCAAGAAACCTTCAAAACAAAACCTGTTGATAGGCAGGCCGCTGTTGACCAAAGCAGGTACAAATGCAGTAGCGCCGGGCAGGCACTGTACTTCAATATTATTTTTTACACAAGCTCTTACCAATAAAAATGCAGGGTCGCTAATGCCCGGAGTGCCGGCATCTGTTAGCAACGCAATTTTTTTTCCGGCTATAAGCTGTTCTGTAAGATGAGCAACTATTTTATGCTCATTATGCTGATGATATGGTGAAATGGGTTTTTGTACCTGATAATGATTTAATAAAACTGATGAAGTACGGGTATCTTCTGCAAGGATGAGATCTACGTTTTTTAAAATATCAATTGCCCTAAAACTAATATCGGCAAGGTTGCCTATGGGAGTTGGTATAATGTAAAGCATAATAGAAGCAATAAAGTAGATTAAAGTACTTCAACATGTGTAAGCAAAAACGATTATTGAAACTACAAAATGGCAACTTCAAACATTTCCATTACCGGGTTTGCCAATAACTTTTTTGCGGCATCATTTGCTATTGATAAGGCTTCATCTTTATTTCCTGCTTCAATTTTTAAATCTATATGCTTCCCTACTCTTACATCTGATATGGAATGTATTTGAAGATTTTGCAATCCCCCTAATACAGCTTTACCCTGGGGGTCTAATAAATTTTGCAATGGCATTACTTTAACCTGTACTGTAAATATCATTTAAGTTGATTTTTGAATGCCAAAGATAAAATAATGTATGCAATGAAAATAACAGGTACCGATAACCAGTGAAAAATAAATACAGCAATTATTGAAAATAAAATAAAAATAAATTTCGCTAAATTATCCTTTAAAGACAGGTTTTTAAATTTTAAAGCCATCAATGGCAACCTGCTTACCATCAGCCAGGATACTATTAAAATGAGGGCATATAAAAACCATTTGTTCAAAAGTATATTTACCAAAGTTACATTATCTGTATTCCAATAAATTAATGGAAGTGAAGCAATAAGTAATCCAACAGCCGGTATAGGCACCCCTTTAAATCCATATTGTTGGCTATGATCAATATTAAATCTTGCAAGCCTGTATGCCCCTGCAGCCGCCACTAAAAAAGCCGGCACCAGCCAAATTATTGAAACATCTACCCCCGATACTTCTTTTGCAAAGCTCATTCTTAAAAACTGGTAAAGGATAAATGAAGGCGCTACGCCAAAACTAACCACATCTGCTAGAGAATCAAGCTGCTTCCCCATTTCTGATTGAGCATTAAATAAGCGAGCAATAAACCCATCTAAAAAATCTATAACTGCTGCAATGGCAATAAATAATGGAGCCATCCATATTTTTTCGGGAATATCTACCAATTGTGCCCCATCCGTACCATACTGGATGGTAATACCATTTTGTAAAATTACAGTAATGGCAAGGCAGCCAAATACCAGATTTAGTAAAGTAAATAAGTTGGGAATTTGTTTCATGATAAGTTGAACAAAGGTAACAATCAAATTGAAAGTTGATTGTAATGAATGATGAAATCCAATAAAAAATTATGAAAATTATTTTTTCATGAGTGCTTCTATTTCTTCAACAGTAATGGGGATATTCTTCATCAGGTCTTTATTTCCCGATTTTGTTATCCAAAAATTATTTTCAATACGCACCCCAAGTTTTTCTTCTTCTATATAAATACCCGGCTCTACCGTAAAGACCATTCCGGCTTTTATTGGCTCTGTTTTTGTGCCAAGGTCATGTACATCTAATCCTAAGTGGTGCGATATGCCATGATAAAGGTATTTGCGATAAGCCCTGTTTTCGGGGTCTTCATTTTTAACTTCAGATTTGCGTAGCAATCCTATTTTTTGAAAAATCACTGTAGCTTCATCTCCTACTTTTTCTGTATAATCTGCAATGCTAATACCGGGTTTTAAAATACTTGCAGCATAATGGTGCAGATGCAGGCAGGCATTGTAAACCGTTTTTTGCCTACGGCCAAATTTTCCGTTTACCGGAACCGTTCTGGTGAGGTCTGCTGCATAGTTGCCGTACTCAGCACCAAAATCCATTAAAATCAATTCACCATCTTTGCACTCCTGGTTATTTTCTACATAATGCAAAGTTCTGGCTCTGTCGCCACTGGCTAATATAGAGCCATAAGCCGGCCCGCCCGATCTTTGCATTAAAAATGAATGATAAATTTCAGCTTCAATTTCGTACTCAAATACACCGGGCTTTATAAATTTTAATAAACGCCTGAATGTATTATCTGTAATATCTATCGCTTTTTGTATCACATCTACCTCCAGAGAAGATTTTATTGCTCTCAGGTCTTTTAATATTCTTGCACTTCTTTTATAATGATGCAGGGGATACCTCTGCTTCATCATTTCGGCATAGCGGTAATCTCTTACTGCTAACAGGTTAGATTTACGATCGTTTTCATTGCTATTTAAATATATGTTGTCTGCAAGATGAACCCAGGGCTGAAGTAAGCCATCTAATACATCAAGCCATACAATGGTTTGAATACCCGATATAGCTCGTGCTTCGTGTACCCTTAACCGGTGGCCGTCCCATTTTTCTTTCAACTCATTGGGCCTGGTTAAAATAAGCACTTCTTTATACTTTGCATCCGGATTATCCGGAAACAAAACCAGCATAGTATCTTCTTGCTCTATACCTGTTAGCCAAAATAAATCTGAATTTTGTTTAAACTTATGAAGTGCGTCTCCATTTGATGGCAACTCATCATTGCTGTTAAAAATAGCAATTGAATTTTTATCCATTTTATCTACAAACCTTTTGCGGTTTTGTATAAAAATCTCGGGGTTTAATGGCAGATATTTCATCCTTTTAATTTTATTAATGAAAGTATCACAATATACGATTTATAAAAATGTAATTCTGCAAATCAACAATGCAGGGAGCCGGTAAGTTAAATTTTATGGTAATTAAAAAAATACAGCAATTTCAATGGTATTGTACAGATGTTGGAGAGAAATTGAAAAATTCAGTATTTTTTAAAATAATCAATAATGTTTTTAGGTAAATCATAGAAAAACATACTGATTTTTGGGCGCTATAACTATCCCCTTATTTTTATCAAATACTACCTTTGATGCTTCACTAAAAGATGCTTGCTATGTCTACTTTGACTATGCCCGAAGCTCCACTAAAAGCTTTGGCAGTATTGGGCTTACACCCTTTTAAGCCCGTACACTACCAATTATCACCCGACGAATTAACTACTCAAACTGTATCTCGTGGAGAAGGTGTACTGAATGATACCGGCGCCCTTGTAATACTTACAGGAAAGTTTACCGGCCGCAGCCCTAAAGATAAGTTTACGGTAAAAGATGCCCTCACAGAAAATACAGTTCACTGGAATGATTTTAACATCCCAATTGAAGAAAAATATTTTTTTCAATTGAAAGAAAAAATGCTAAAATATTTAAATGATAAAGAAATATGGGTGCGGGATTGCTTTGCCTGCGCCGACCCAAAATACAGGCTTAGCTTAAGGGTAATAAATGAAAACCCGGCAAACAACTTGTTTTGCTATAACATGTTTATCCGCCCTACAGAAAATGAGCTGGAAAATTTTACCCCTCATTGGCATATCATTCAGGCGCCGGGTTTTAAAGCAGACCCCTTGGTAGATGGCACCCGCCAGGAAAATTTTGCCATTGCAAGTTATACGCATAAAACTATTTTAATAGCCGGAACGGGTTATACAGGAGAAATAAAAAAAGGAATTTTTGGAATGTTGAATTTTGTATTGCCTGTACGTGCCGGTGTACTTAGTATGCATTGCAGCGCCAATATGGGTAAAGATGGCGATACTGCTATTTTCTTTGGATTAAGTGGCACGGGTAAAACCACATTAAGCGCCGACCCCTCTCGTAAATTAATTGGAGATGATGAGCATGGTTGGACAGATAACAGCGTTTTTAATTTTGAGGGCGGATGCTATGCGAAAACAATAGACCTGAGTGAAGAAAAAGAACCGGAAATATACCGAGCCATTAGGCCGGGCGCATTAGTAGAAAATGTAACTTTTATAGACGGTACAAACAAGATAGATTTTGGCAGTAAAAAAATTACAGAAAATACCCGGGTGAGCTATCCCCTTTCTTTTATAAGTAATGCCCTTCATCCTTCGGTGGGTAATACTCCCAAAAATATTTTTTTATTAACAGCAGATGCTTATGGTATTTTACCGCCCATTAGTAAGCTTACCTCCGGCCAGGCTATGTACCAGTTTATAAGTGGATATACCGCTAAAGTGGCGGGTACAGAAGCAGGGGTAACAGAGCCAAAAGCTACTTTTAGTGCATGTTTTGGAGCGCCATTCTTACCACTGCACCCTGGCAAATATGCTGAAATGCTTGGCAATAAAATGAAAGACCACCAGGTAAATGTTTGGATGGTAAATACCGGATGGAGTGGCGGAGCCTATGGTACAGGACAAAGAATGAAACTGAACTATACAAGAGCAATGATTAGTGCGGCTTTAGAAGGAAAATTAAATAACGCCAGCTATGAACCGCACCCTGTATTTGGAATGCTGATGCCAACTTCATGTGAAGGGGTACCATCTGACATATTAAACCCACGTAATACCTGGGCAAATAAAGAAGAATATGATATCAAGGCTAAAGAGCTTGCAGGATTGTTTATTAAAAATTTTGAAAAATATAAAGATGGGGTGAGCAAAGAAATATTAGAAGCTGCTCCTAAAGTATAATCTATTTAAAAGCATATTTTATAGAAACAGGAAACCAGTTTTTAAAACAAAGTTTCCTGTTTTTTTATGCACTATTATTATCATAACTGAATTTCCGGAATATGCCCTTCTACAATGAGTGGAGCAGCAGTTTTAGCCACTATCTCATCTACAGATACGCCTGGCGCTTTTTCTAATAATGTAAATCCCTTTGCTGCAACCTCTATCACAGCAAGATCTGTTACAATTTTTTTTACACAGTTAATACCCGTAAGCGGTAGTACACATTCTCTCAGTAGTTTACTCTCACCTTTGGGGTTTGTATGCATCATGGCTACAATTATATTTTTTGCACTAGCTACCAAATCCATTGCACCTCCCATACCTTTTACCATTTTGCCTGGTATTTTCCAACTGGCTATATCACCCTTTTCACTTACTTCCATAGCACCTAATACCGTTAGGTTTACTTTTCCGGACCTTATCATTCCAAAGCTTACAGCACTATCAAAAAATACTGAACCGGGCAAGGTAGTAATGGTTTGTTTGCCAGCATTTATCAGGTCTGCATCTTCCTCTCCTTCTATGGGAAAAGGGCCCATGCCAAGCAATCCATTTTCACTTTGCAATACTACATCCATTCCCTTTGGGATATAATTTGCAACAAGGGTAGGTATGCCAATACCAAGGTTTACATAAAAACCATCTTGCAATTCCCTTGCAATACTTTGAGCTATTTGAAATTTATTTAATGCCATAACTGATTTAATTTTCTTTTTTTCTTACAGTTCTTTGTTCTATCCTTTTCTCATAATTTTTTCCTTCAAAAATTCGGTGCACAAAAATTCCGGGTGTATGTATCTGGTCAGGGTCTAACTCACCAGCCTCTACTAAAATTTCAACTTCGGCAATGGTTACTTTTCCGGCCATAGCCATTACAGGATTAAAATTCCGAGCCGTTCCTTTGTAAATTAAATTGCCAAGAGTATCTCCCTTCCAGGCTTTTACAATGGCAAAATCAGCATCAAATGCATTTTCCAAAAGATACTCTTTTCCATTAAAATTTCTAACTTCTTTACCCACTGCTACTTCTGTACCTACTCCGGCAGGCGTATATATTGCAGGCATTCCGTACCCGGCTGCCATACACCTCGTTGCCAGCGTACCTTGTGGTATCAGCTCTACCTCCATTTCTCCACTTAGCAATTGTCTTTCAAATTCAGCATTTTCACCCACATACGATGCTATCATTTTTTTTATTTGTTTTTGCTTAAGCAACAGGCCAATGCCAAAATCATCAACCCCTGCATTATTAGAAATACAGGTAAGATTTTTTACCGATTTTTTTTCTAATGCTGCAATACAATTTTCAGGAATACCACACAAGCCAAACCCTCCCAGCATTATTGTATGCCCATCCTCTATTCCTTCTATGGCAGCATCTGCATTTGAATACAGTTTACTCATGTATAAACTTTTTTAACTTATGTAAATTTTTTTCCCTTCCTCTATTTTTTTGTGCTATCATCGAGTCGAGCATTTCCTGCAAAATATCACCATGCTGAAGGTAGTAGGCATAGCTTTTATAAAACTGCTCTTTGGTAACATGATGAAAATTAAAAATTGTTTTTTGCAAGCCGGCATTCTCCAGAGTTACATTTTTTGAAGTATCTTTTGCAAGATAATCCGTTGAGTAAACATCAGCCTGCACATAGTCCCAAAGCACTGCCTTCATTTTTGAAACAGGTAAAATATCTTTTGGCTTATTATTACAGGAATATGCCATTAGCAACAATACCCAAAAAATAAAACCTTTTCTCATTGCAGCCCTGCTTTATATTGGTCAGCATTTGCTAAATCTAATTTTGGCAATATCTCCAATGCCCTAGCTTTTTGCTGTGGAGTACCTTTTGAAAGAATTTGAATCAACTCATTTGATTTGCCCTGAAAGAAAAACTGGTTGATCATTGTATTGGGATTATCATTATTAAAACTATTCAGCAAATTTAAAATATCAATCAGTTCAGTACGAGCCTCATCGGGCTTATCGTACATTTTATCCATTACAAGTCTGTAATATTTGTAATAAACATCCTGCATGGTTGCGTATCGTGAATTAAGCAAATTTTCAATAAGCCAATACCTGTTTCTAATACCATCAAAAGATTTCCACCCAGAGATACCCCTGCCATCAGGAGCATTGTTAATAATATTTTGAGCTTTGGTAAAATAAAGAGTACCAGCATTGGGAGCAAAAGACAAATAATCTAATCCTATAATTAGATTGGCATAATATGCAAAAACGGCTGTGAGGTTAGACACTAATGCATCGGAGCCGCTCACACTATTTTCGTTAAAAATTAATTGCTGAAACTCTAAATATTTAAAAGTAATATCAGCATCTTTAAAATTAATAATTGGAGAAAGATAGCCGGAATTAAATACCGGGCGTGCAGCCTGTACCGTTAGTGATGCATTATAAATATTAGCATCGGCGCCCGGCTCAAGGTTCAATAAAAAGTTACACTCTATTTTTTCATTGGGGCCAAATACATCATTGGTCCATTTTTTTGTATTTAAAAATGTAGTAAGCGATTTTTGCAGTGTTATAAATACATTTTTACTTACGGTATTGCCTACCCTGTCTGATACTACTGTTACCCGGGCATTCAATTCTTGAGCCGAGGCTATTGAAGATAGAAAGAATAAAATACAATAGAAATAAACTTTACGCATTGGCAATTGAAATAATAGTGTTTACAATATCAGCAGCAATCTCTTTTTTTGATTTTGTAGCAAAAGGATATTCATTTCCCTGCTTATCAAAAATAGTTATTTTATTAGTGCTGTAGCCAAATCCGGCATCTTTATCATTTAATGAATTTAAAATTATGATATCTGCATTCTTTGATTTTAACTTTGCTAGGGCATTTTCTTTTTCATTATTTGTTTCTAAAGCAAAGCCTGCTAAAAATTGAGTCGGGAGTTTTTCTTTTCCGATTGTTTGCAAAATATCAGTAGTCTTTTTCAATTGAATGGCAAATGACTCTTCTTTCTTTTTTATTTTGTCAACAGCCGGGGTTTCTATGGTATAATCTGCTACTGCTGCTGCCATTACTATGATGTCCATTTGGGGAAAAACATTCATACACTGTTGCAGCATTTCGTTTGCCGATATTACTTTAATAGTTTTAAAACTGTCAGGTAATGTTTCAGCAACAGGCCCGGCTACTAAAGTTACTTGTGCACCTCTTTGATTAAATTCTTCGGCCAGAGCAATACCCATTTTACCAGACGAATGATTGCCAATAAATCTTACGGGATCTATAGCTTCGTATGTAGGCCCGGCAGTTACCAATACCTTTTTGCCAACTAAATCATTGCTTTTAGATAACAAGTTTTTTATCCATGAGATGATATTGGAAGGTTCATCCATTCTTCCCTCGCCAACTAAGCCACTTGCAAGTTCACCATTTGAAACCGGGATGATATGGTTGCCAAATGATTTTACTTTTAGAATATTTTGTTGTGTAGAGGGATGATGCCACATATCTTCATCCATTGCGGGTGCCAATACTACCGGGCAAGTAGCAGATAAGTAAACGGCCAAAAGTAAATTATCGCAAATCCCGTTTGCCATTTTTGCCAAAGTATTACAACTTAATGGCGCTATCAGCATGATATCTGCCCATCTCCCCAGCATTACATGATTTGCCCAAGAATCGTTATCTGAGAGCTGGCAGAGTACTTCATTTTTTGATAAAGTACTTAGTGTAAGAGGTGTAATAAAAGCAGTTGCCGAAGGGGTCATTATAACTCTAACTTCTGCACCTTCTTTTACAAGTTGCCTAACTATTAGTACAGCTTTATAAGCTGCAATGCTTCCGGTAATTCCTAATAAAATTTTTTTGCCTTTTAGCATAAATTAAAAACGACGGTGTATAGCCGTCGTTAAAATTATAACTTCTTATTGAAAAGATTATTGTAAATAATTAGCTGAAAAGATCTTCATCATTTTTACGGAAGTAAACCTTATCTTCCAAAAACTCTGTAGTAGCCAACAATGCTGGGTTAGGCATACGCTCATACGCACGAGAAATTTCAATTTGTTCCTTATTTTCATGTATTTCTTCAAGGCTGTCTGTATGGCTTGCAAACTCTTCTAATTTGTTATGAAGCTCTTCTTTTATTGTAATGTTTATCTGGTTTGCTCTTTTTGCAATTATTGCAATTGACTCGTACACATTACCAGTCCTGTCTTTAAGGTCAATCAATTTTTTGGGCTCTACACTACTGCTTGTATTGCTACTTAGCTGACGACGTAATTTGCTCATTTTGTATTTCTTTTATGTGATTTTTACTTAAGTTGCTATATTCTTCTGCTTCTTTTAAAAGCTTACTATCCGGAAACCTGTCAACAAAATCTTCATACTCTGTTGTAACCTTTTCAAACCTCTCTACCTGCTTTGATTCGTAACTCATTTTTGCAAATTTGTAATACGATTTTACTACCATCAGTTTATACTGCTCAGCTTTTGCAGATTCCGGATAAGAATTTAATAAATCTGCAAATGCTAATGCTGCTGCCCTGTATTGCGTAAGGTTATAATACAATTCGGCCGCCCTGGCATCTTTAAGCTCAAGCTTAGCACGACATTTTTCAATAACTTCATTGGCATCTTTTATTCTCAATGAACCCGGATGCGTATTGATAAAACTTTGCATCATGTTCATGGCCTTCACCGTATTTACCTGCTCTAACTCAAGCTTCGGGCTTTGTTTGAAGTAACAATATGACCTCATATAATCTACCTCTTCTGCCTTGGGGCTATTCGGAAAAGTTTCTAAATACCCTTTAAACAAATTTTCTGCATCGCTATATGTCTTGTCATAATAAAAGCAGTATGCATACTTGTAATATAAATCTTCAAATTTTTGACTGCCCTTAAATGAAGGAAAAAGTTCTTCATATAATTGCTGTGCATACCTGTATTTTTTCTTGGCATAAAATTCATCTGCCTTAGTGAGCTTATAGTCAGCATCTTTACTCTTTTCAATTTTAGTTAATTGACTACAAGAACTCAATGCCCATACCACTAAAAATAAAGCCA
This sequence comes from Bacteroidota bacterium, assembly GCA_018268135.1. GTDB lineage: Bacteria > Bacteroidota > Bacteroidia > Chitinophagales > Chitinophagaceae > Ferruginibacter. Next base: position 6,083 of record JAFDXD010000087.1, on the reverse strand, counting down.
GGAAATTTCTTATTATTCTCATAAAGAAGTGCAAAATTAATAGATTTAAATCAAAAATGAGCTTAAATTAATTATTCTCCAAAATTCAATCGTTAATGATACTATAAAGCCAAAAAAACCCTCCCGAACCGGGAGGGTTTCATCATTGAGCAAAAAGTGGAATTAAAACTTAGTTTAGTTTGACTTGATGTCAACTATATTTTTATCGCCACCGCCAACTACAGGGTTTGTGCTAATCCTGTCTGCGCTAATACCTTCTTTTTCAACAAGGTAGTTTTTAATGGCATCTAATCTTTTTTGTGCTAATGACTGAGAAGCTTTAGAAGCTTCAGGATAGCCATCTATATTAATATTACAAGTTGGGTTTGCTTTCATTTTTGCTGCTGTAGTAGCTAATAAAGCTTTAGCATCGTTGCTTAATGAAGCGCTGTTTCCTTTAAATGTAACACTTGGGTAGTCTGTTGGGCAAGCATTTGCAACAGCAGTCATGTTTTTGCAACAAGCTGGGTCTGGGCATTTACCTACACCATCAGCATCTACTGGTTGGCACTCTGTAGGAGTGATTAATTGTTTGTCTTTGCAATCAGGAACACCATCACCATCAGTATCTTTACTTACACCGTGTGTATCTACAGGGCAACCTGCAGGTGTATTTGGCTCACGGTCTAATTCATCAATTACACCATCACCATCTGCATCGTTATACACAGGTTTAGGTAATTTCATGTGTTTTGGATTATTTAATTCGCTATATGCATAATCCAATGGGTTTAACCACCATAATGGCTCAACAGCTTTGCTGCCAATATTTACATTAATACCTAATGAAGCATAGTTGTATGAATCAAAATCACGTGTTTGAGCAGCATCGCCTGTAGGGCTTTCCTGCCATTGCTGTCCGTCTAATAAGTCAGTTTTTACAAATGTCCACCTGTCTTCTAAAGCAAGGTTAATTGTTTTGCTTAATTTAAAGGCAACACCCGCTAAAACAGTACCTGATGGTTTCAAAGTTTGGTTACCCAAAAGTGGCCATCTTTTATTTTCATTTTCGGCTGCAGTTTCATAAGTATCATCCATTCCGTTTTTCAAAGCTTTACGGATGTCTTTTCTTTGCTTATAAGAACCAGGGCCATAAGTAGAATAAGTGGATGCATATAGAGCTGTATAAGGGCTACCTTTTGCATCTAAAGCATTAACTTTTGCATTAAATGCAGTTAGGCCAATACCGCCACCACCATATATTACAATACCGGTTTTTTGTTTGTGAAAACGAACATTGTTCAAGGTAAATATACCCTGCAGGCCTAAATCCTGGATATGAGTTTTATAGTTATAATACACTACGCCAGGGCTGTGATAAAGTGTGTAAAGCGCCTGATTTTTGTTGTAATTGCTAGAAGCATTCCAGTTTAAACCTTTTGCAGAACCATTTAAATACTGCAACCTTAAGGAGAAAATGTAACCAAACGCTTTTCTTACATGAACATCAAAATTAGGAAAAGTGAAAGGGATAGAAGATACATCACTGCTCTCAGTCAAAATACCAAGAGAACCACCAATTTCCCACTGATTACGTGGCTTTGCAGGAAAATCATAAGAATTGTTCCAAAATTCATTTTGCTGGCCCATTCTTTTAGCCGGCACTACGGAAGAGTCATATATATTATAGCTGCTTCCGGTTTGTGCAAATGCCCCTGTAGCCAGAAACATACACAAGATTAAAAATAATTTGTACTTTTTGCTTGTCATAACTTAATGATTGATAGATTTCTAAATATACGAGTTTGAATGCTGCAAATTTACAGAACGAGGGTTAAATTACAAATTTTTTTAGCAATAATTTATAATTCTGCCAATTCTATTAGTTGTTTTATGTTATATCAAGAGTTATACCAATCAAAAATTGCTGCATCATGCCATATTTTTTCTTTAATCAATTTTTCTTTTAAAAAATATTTTTTGTGGCCATTTGGTAGCCTAAATTGCTTCTTTTATGATAAAAAATGTTACCGATACCATTGCGGCAGAGCTTAAAATATTTGAGCAAAAGTTTTCAGATGCTGTAAAAAGCCAGACCCCTTTACTGGATAGTATAATGAAATATATTATTAAACGTAAGGGGAAGCAACTGAGGCCTATGTTTGTATTTTTAAGCGCCAAACTGCATGGCGACATTAATGAAAGTACTTATAGGGCTGCTGCTCTTGTAGAGATGCTTCATACTGCCACATTGGTACATGATGATGTGGTAGATGAATCTTTTGAAAGAAGGGGTTTTTTTTCTATCAATGCAGTTTGGAAAAACAAAATTGCTGTATTGGTGGGCGATTACCTACTATCTAAAGGCCTATTGCTCTCTACTGAAAACAGCGATTTTGAACACTTGCAAATACTTTCTGACGCTGTTAGAAAAATGAGTGAAGGGGAATTATTGCAAATTGAAAAATCAAGAAAACTTAACCTGGATGAATCTGTTTATTTTGAAATCATAAAAAATAAAACTGCCTCCCTGTTATCTTCTGCATGTGCTGTGGGCGCCTACAGCACTACAAAGAACCAGGATATTACAAATCAAATGAAATTATTTGGCGAAAAAGTAGGTATTGCTTTTCAAATTAAAGATGATCTTTTTGATTACGGATCTTCAGACATTGGCAAACCTACAGGCAATGATATCCAGGAAAAAAAACTTACTTTACCATTAATTTATACACTCAACAATATTGACAAAAAAACTGCCCGAAAAATTATTTATATCATTAAAAATGAAAATAAAAATAAAGCAAGGGTTAAAGAAGTTGTGGATATTGTTGCAAAAAATGGGGGAATAAATTACGCAGAATTAAAAATGCAACAGTACCGGGATGAAGCCCTTGAGATTTTAAACAACTTTAATCCGTCTCCCGAAAGGGCAGCTCTGGAAGAATTAGTAAGATTTACCACAGACAGAAAATATTGAATGTGAAAAAAAGATGGACCTTATTGCCCTCTGAAAACAATGAGGCCGAGCATTTACACAAAGCTTTAGGCATCAGTCTTACACTTTGCAAAATATTAGTGCAAAGGGGGTTCACTACTTTTCAATTAGCCAAAGATTATTTTAGGCCAAATCCCCAAATGCTACATAGTCCCTGGCTGATGAAAGATATGGATAAGGCTGTAATCCGTATTTCTACAGCATTGAACAATCATGAAAAAATCTTAGTATTTGGCGATTATGATGTTGATGGCACCACGGCTGTAGCATCTATGTACAGTTTTATAAAGTCCATACACAGCCCGGAGTTGGTGGATTTTTACATCCCCCACCGATATAAAGAAGGCTACGGGGTAAGTAAAATGGGCATTGATTATGCCCATGACAATAACTTTTCATTAATTATATGTTTAGATTGTGGCATCAAGTCGGTGGAACTTATAGAATATGCTTCTACCTTAGGCATCGACTTTATTGTATGCGACCATCATTTGCCAGGCAATAACATTCCAAAAGCGGTAGCAATTTTAAACCCAAAACAAATGGATTGCAACTACCCCTACAAAGAATTATGTGGATGCGGTGTGGGGTTTAAATTAATGTGTGCTCTTACAGAAAAATTATTGCTGCCGTCAGATAATGTGTATCAATATTTAGACCTTGTAGCTACCGCTATTGCTGCCGATATTGTACCCATGACTGGTGAAAACAGGGTGATGGCATATTTGGGGCTGCAAAAAATTAATACAAATCCCTGCCCGGGTATTAAAGCATTAATAAAATTAGGAGGCATTCAAAAACATCTCAATATTTCAAATGTAGTATTTGTAATAGCCCCAAGGGTAAATGCTGCCGGCAGAATGGACGATGCAAAGAAAGCGGTGCAATTATTTATAGAAAAAGATGAAGATACTGCCATGCAATTTGCAGAAATGCTCCACGCTGATAATAGTGAACGCAAAGAAGCAGACAGTAGCATTACTGAAGAAGCACTTGAAATAATAGCGGCTGATAAGAATTCTATATCAAAAAAATCATCAGTAGTGTATAAAGAACATTGGCACAAAGGTGTGGTTGGCATTGTAGCATCAAGGCTCATAGAAAATTATTACAGGCCAACGGTAGTGCTTACACGAAATGGTGATGTAGTGTCAGGAAGTGCCCGTAGCGTACCCGGATTTAATTTGTACGAAGCTATTTACGAGTGCCGTGAGTACCTGTTGGCATATGGCGGTCATTTTGCTGCTGCAGGGCTTTCTATGCTTCCCGAAAATGTAACCGCCTTTAGCCATAAATTTGAACAAGTGGTAGCTTCTACTATTGATGAACAACTTCTTGTTCCTGAAATAATAATTGATGCCGAAATACAATTTTCGGAAATTAAAGAAAGTATCTATAATATCATTTGTCAAATGGAGCCTTTTGGTCCACAAAATATGCGCCCGGTATTTATTGCAAAAAAAGTAATGGATACCGGCTACTCTAAAATTTTAAAAGAACTGCACGTTCGTTTTGTGCTAAAGCAGAATGATGTTATTTTAAATGGCATTGGCTTTAATATGGCCGATAAATTTTATTTACTTCAAATGCAAAAGCACATCGACATAGTATTTACTATTGATGAAAATGAATGGAACGGCAATAAAAATTTACAGCTTAAAATGATTGACTTCAGGCTAAGTGAATAAATAACAGTATTAAAATTTAAATTTTTAAACATCACTGCAAGCATTAAACAAACACATCCAAACATATTCTGCTCAATTGTTATCAACTTTCAAATGAAGTATCTCAAACTCCTCAAATATTTTTTTTACTTAGCCTTCAATTGGAATATTAAAATTGCCTTCCATATTATTAAAAATGAAATAAGGGGAGAAAAAAAATATGGCATTAATACAACCGGGGCAGATGAATTAAAAAAATTGATTTCAAAAGATATTGACATTTCACATGCTACTATCTATATGCCTGCCAGCTACGATTTACTGGAAGCTGTTTTCAAAAAAACACAAATACATTTATTCAAACACCTGGTAGATATTGGCTGTGGTAAAGGAAGATCATTATGTGTGGCTGCATACTTTGGTGCAAAAAAATTAACGGGCATAGATTTTTCAAACGAATTTTGTAAGGATGCTAAGTTAAATCTTACTAAAACCAAGCTGCATTTTCCCGATATCAATTTTACCATCATCCATAATGATGCTTTCTATTTTGAAATTGCTAAAGATGTTGATTGCATTTTTATGTTTAATCCTTTTGATGAAACAATAATGAGTGGAGTAATTAATAATATAAATGAAAGCCTTCTTAAGTCACCTAGAAAAATAACTGTTATTTATTTTAATCCAATTCAAAAACATTTATTCCTTAATAATGGATTTGAAGAAGAATTCCAAACAAAAGCACTGCAATATTTAGAAGCAGCTGTGTATATAAAAAATCCTCAATAAAAATATTGAGGATTTAAAGAAATGAAGTTCAGCTTACTTCTCCATTAATTCTACGCTTCTGCTTATAAAATCAGTAAGGCTTTTGCCCGTTAATAACCCTTGAGATAATAATGCAAGGCTGGCAAGATTTTTTACTTGTTTCTCCTGCAATTCCTCTTGCGGCTGCGCCAAAATATTTTTATACACCGGGTGATTGCCATTTACCGTAATGGTTACCTCATCAGGCATTTGAGCATAAAATGCTGCCATTCCTCCTCCTACTGCTGCCATATCTTTCATTCGCCTCATTTGCTCGGGGCGTGTAGCCGTTACCGGTGGTGCATCATTGCTTAACCCTTTTACTTCTACATTTATATGCAAACCTTCCTGCGGTTGTTCAAATAATTTTTTTAATTTTTCTGCATCTTCTTTGCTTAAAACACTTTCAGCTGCTTCCGCCTTATCAATCAGGTTGTCTGCTATATCAGCATCTACTCTTGTAAACAGCACATCGCTCCATTTCATTTCTACACTATTTATAAATGCAGCATCTACAAGGGTCTCGGCTTTTACTACACTATACCCTTTGCTCGTAGCTTGTTGTATATAAGCATCTTGCTGCACCGGGTTAGTCGTATAAATAATTACCTGTTTTCCCTCTTTATTTTTTT
>JAFDXD010000086.1 GCA_018268135.1 Bacteroidota bacterium | reverse complement strand
GAATAAAAAAAACGGAATGCAAGGGTAACAAGTAATACCAATCCCAGAATAACTATACTGCCATTTTTTTCTTTACGGGTAAAGTAAAAAGCTTGTATGAGGTACTTTTTTAGCATGGATTAAATATGCCATACTAATATAACAATAATCTGTAATAATGAAAAAAATGTTTACAAAATATTAAACCATTAATTGTAAGCCATCATAGGCTAAATGCTTACCCTGGGGCAGGGTATTTGAAACATCATTATGAAGGCCAAGCTGGTGGCTGATATGGGTAAAATAAGTTTGAGGAATGTTTAATTCATCTGCAAGCTCAATGGCTTCGGGCAATGTAAAATGTGAAATGTGTTTTTTATATCTCAGTGCATTTAGAACCAAAATATTACTACCTCTGATTTTTTGTTTTTCGGCTTCTTCAATTTTATTGGCATCGGTAATATAAGTAAAGTTGCCAAACCTAAATCCATTTACAGGCATCGTATGATGCCAGGCTTTTACCGGCATTACCGGTATATCCCCTACTAAAAAGCCCTCTTCTTTTATTTCATGCAGTGTAATTTCCGGCAGGCCGGGAAATTTATTTTCGGCAAATACATAGTAAAATTCGTTTCGCAGAGCCTTTTGTGTAAGAGCATCTGCATACACATTTACCGGTTGTTTATTAAAAAAATTAAATGCCCTAATATCATCCAGCCCTGCTATATGATCTTTATGCGGATGAGTAAATAAAATAGCATCTAATTTTTTTACTTTCTCTCTTAGCATTTGGTAGCGAAAATCGGGGGTAGTATCTACCACAAGCGTGGTGGTAGGGCTTTTTACCATGATGCTGCTTCGCAGGCGATTATCTTTTTTATTACCGGAGCTGCATACTTCACATTCACAAGCTATCATGGGTACACCGCTACTGGTGCCTGTGCCTAAAAAAGTAATGCTAAGTGGAGGGGCTTGCATAGAGCAGCAAATTTACAAAATATAGGGCTAATGAAGCCTAAGCTTCCTGAATGAAAACAATTGAGATAAAAAAATTACTCAGCCTCTACAGGTACAACAGATTGTATGATTTCGGAATATAATTTCTGGCTCTCAAGCGTAAGAGCATCAAAATTTATATTCAATTGTGGCATTAGGTCTATTAAAGTATTGATGCGGCCTTCGGTTTGAAAAAATTTATTGAGCACCACTACTTTTTTGGCTTGCAAAATGCAGTACCCGCTTTGAAAAGTACCTTTTTCGTAACGAATTACATAGCCGTTTTCCTCAATGATGCTTTCTACTTTATCTAATGTTGCTTGTGTGAATTTCATTATTACAAATGTAGTAATGCAGCAAAAAATATGCTTACCTATTTATGCACAAATGTTTAAAAGTATTCTTACTTATTCGTCATTCTTATAACCGGAATTATCATTTCCTCGAGGCTTATACCTCCATGCTGAAAAGTATTTCGATAATAGTTTACAAAATGATTGTAATTATTGGGATAGCATAAAAACAAATCGCCTTTGGCAAAAATAAATGATGAGTTTACATTTGGTACCGGCAACCCGGCTTCTTTTGGGTCTCTAAATGCTAGTACATCTTTAGGCTCATAGTTAAGGTTTCGCCCATGCTTATAGCGGAGGTTGGCAGTGGTTTGTTTGTCGCCAATTACTTTTGCCGGTGTTTTTACCCTGGTAGATCCGTGGTCTGTTGCTACAATGATATTCAATTTTTTTTCGGCAATCTTTTTTAAACTTTGGTGCAGGGGGCTGTGTTCAAACCAGCTTTGTGTAATACTTCTATAACTTATTTCGTCGCCGGCCAGCTCTTTTAATACCTCCATTTCTGTACGGGCATGGCTTAGCATATCTATAAAATTATATACAATTACATTCAGGTCGTTTGCCATCAGGTTGTGAATATTATCTACCAGCTTTTGGCCATCATTATTATTGGTAATTTTTGTATACGAAATTTTTAAATCGCTTTTGCCCAGGCGTTTTAATTGTCCTTTTAAGAACTCTTCTTCAAATAAATTTTTTCCACCTTCTTCATCATCATTTTTCCATTCATGATTATATTGTTTTTCAATATCAATTGGCAAAAGCCCGGCAAATATTGCATTTCGGGCATATTGAGTAGCCGTTGGCAGTATTGAAAAAAAAGTTTCCTCTTCTAATATGCGAAAACTTTCTGCAAAAATAGGCTGTATGGATTTCCATTGATCGAGGCGTAAATTATCTATCAAAATAAAAAAAAGTGGGGTACCTTTTTCTATATGTGGCAAAACTTTATATTTTAAAAGTGTATGGCTCATGATGGGGCTATCGGTACTTTTGGGCGATACCCACGATGCATAATTTTTTGAAATAAACTTAAAAAACTCAGTATTAGCTTCCTGCTTTTGGGTATGAAAAACCTCCTGCATTTCGGGGCTGTCACTTTTTTTCATTTCCAACTCCCAGTACACAATTTTTTTATACAATTCCATCCACTCTGTATAATTGGGATTGCTGTTTAATGCCATAAACAAACTGCGAAATTCCTGTTGATATGCCGAGGTAGTTTTTTCGGCAACTAAGCGCTTGTTATCAATTAATTTTTTTAAGCTGAGCAATACCTGGCTTGGGTTTACGGGTTTTATTAAATAATCGCTTATCTGGCTGCCAATGGCTTCATCCATCAGGTTTTCGGCCTCATTCTTTGTAATTAATACTACGGGTAAATTATTATTTTGCTCTTTAATCTGTTGTAATGTTTGCAAACCTGTAATGCCCGGCATACTTTCATCAAGCAATACCACATCTACAATATTTTCTTTTACATATTCTACTGCATCATAGCCATTTGTTTTTGTTTCTACTTCATATCCTTTGTTTTCTAAAAACATTACCTGCGAAGTAAGGCTGTCAATCTCATCATCTACCCAAAGAATTTTTGCTACACTCATTTTTTAAAAAGTATTATTCAATTATTTTATGCTTAGATTTATTGTGGTACCCGGTAAGTACAAAATTAATTTTTTACTCCCAAGCACAGTAGCTTTGTACTACTTTGTACAACATTTAACAATTGAAGATAAGCATACATGAAGATACTTAACAGCCTGCCTACTGATATTGATACTATTTTTAGCCTGTATGATTAGGCCATACAATATCAAAAAATTCATTTTTCCCAACACTGGCAAGGTTTTGACAGAGAAATGGTGCTTAAAGAAATAACTGAAAACAAACAGTGGAAAGTAATGGACCCGAACGAAAATATTTGCTGCATTTTTGCAACGGCATATAACGATCCGATTATTTGGGGGCAAAAAGATGAAGCTCCTTCCATATACCTGCATCGCATTGTTACCAACCCTGTTTTTAGAGGAAAAAATTATGTATTAAATATTATTGACTGGGCAAAAGAATTTGGTGCAAAACATCAAAAAAAATATATCGCATAGATACCTGGGGGCAAAATAAAAAATTGGTAGATTACTATATTAAATGTGGCTTTACTTTTATAGGGCTTACCTGCCCTGCCAATACAAGCGCTTTACCCAGTCATTACAGCACTGCCCTATTAGCTTTGCTTGAAATTGAAATTACAAACCACTAACTTAGATGAAAATTATGCCATTTCATAAAATAATTAATGACCCCGTTTATGGCTTTATTAGTATTGATGATGAGCTTATCAATAAAATAATTGCCCATCCTTATTACCAAAGGCTTCGCCGCATCAACCAGATGGCCATGGCACACCTGGTGTACCCCGGAGCGGTGCATACCAGGCTACATCACTCTTTGGGAGCATATCATTTAATGTGCAATGCGCTAAATGAACTTAAAAGTAAAGGGGTACAAATTACAAAAGATGAAGAGCAGGGCGCTAAAATTGCCATTTTGCTGCATGACGTAGGGCATGGCCCTTTTTCTCATGCACTTGAAAATGTATTGACAGAAGGGCTGCATCATGAAGAAATTTCTTTACTTATTATAAAAGAAATGAACAAGCAGTTTGACGGAAAGCTACAATGTGCTTTGGATATTTTTACAGACAATTATCCCAAAAAATTTTTACACCAGCTTGTAAGTGGCCAGCTTGATGTTGACCGCATGGATTACCTAACAAGAGATAGTTTTTTTACAGGGGTAAATGAAGGTGCTATTGGCTACGACAGAATTATTAAAATGCTTACTGTACACAATGGCGAGCTAATGGTAGAAGAAAAAGGGATATACTCTATTGAAAAATTTTTAGTTGCCCGCAGGTTAATGTATTGGCAGGTATATTTACATAAAACCGTACTGAGCGCCGAGCAAATGCTTAAACGGATAATAAAACGGGCTAAATATGTACATGCTACCTGTCAACAACCCCTCAATAGTTTTATAAATGAAGAATTGAAAAATATTACCCTTGAACAATTTTGTGCTATTGATGATTACGATGTATTAATGGCTATAAAAAACTGGTGCAACCATCCCGATATTGTATTAAAAACACTCTGTAATGGCATTATTAATAGAAATTTATTAAAAGTAAAATACTACCCATCCCCGGTAGATGATGCCCTGTTACATGAAAAAATTGAAGCAGCTTGTAACACATTACATATCAGCCATGAAGATGCAAGCTGGCTGGCATTTAGTGGCGAAGCCAGTAGCAGTACCTATAATTTTGAAAATGAACACATCCATATTTTGTTTAAAGATGGAAGTGTAAAAGATATTTCTGAAGTAGACGATGCTCTTATTAATGAAAATCTTAAAGGCAAGGTTAAAAAATATTACATTTGTTTTTTAAGGTAAATTTGAGCTAATCACTTAAAAATAATACTAATAAAATATTTATGGAGTTTAGCGCAGTACAAATAGCACTCATCATTAATGGCCAGGTAGAAGGAGACTCCGATTCTTCAGTATCTTCATTTGGAAAAATTGAAGAGGCCATGCCCGGCCAGCTTTCATTTCTTGCAAATCCTAAATACGAAGATTATTTATACAATACAAAAGCTTCGGTAATTATTGTAAACCAATCTTTGCAATTAAAGCAACCCGTAACTGCCACCCTCATCAGGGTACCTGATGCCTATAGCGCATTTGCAACCCTGCTGGCAAAATATCAGGAAATAAAAACACAGCAGCTTACAGGGATAGAACAACCGGCTTATATACACAGCAGTACCAAACTGGGCGACAATGTATATGTTGGAGCTTTTGCATACCTGGGGCAAAATGTGGTAATTGGTAATGGAGTAAAAATTTTTCCGGGAGTGTACCTGGGCAATAATGTTACTGTGGGCGATAATACCATAATAAATGCCGGGGTAAAAATTTATAACGAATGTGTAATTGGAAAAAATGTATGCATACATGCAGGCACCGTTATTGGAAGTGATGGATTTGGATTTGCCCCACAGGCAGATGGCTCGTTAAAAAAAGTACCTCAGATTGGAAATGTGGTAATTGAAGATAATGTAGAAATAGGCGCCAATACTACTATTGACAGGGCTACCATTGGAAGTACAATTATAAAATCGGGCGCTAAACTCGACAACCTTTTGCAAATAGCACACAATGTAGAAGTAGGCAATCATAGTGTAATAGCTGCACAAAGCGGAGTAAGTGGTAGTACTAAAATTGGGAAAAATGTAATGATTGGAGGCCAGGTGGGTATAGTAGGTCATGTACATATAGCAGATGGAAGTAAAATAAATGCACAAAGCGGTGTAAGTAAATCATTAAAACAACCAAATACAGCCGTTACCGGCACCCCGGCTTATGATTATACAGCCGCACTCCGAAGCCAGGCCATCATTCGCAATTTGCCCGAAATAGAAAAAAGAATTAAAGAATTAGAAAACCTGATAGCCAAACTACAATCTACTGAAAGTAACGAAAACGCCTAATTGTAGAGCTGTCAATTTTAAAATACCTTTACCAAAATTTGTAATAGTAGTATGGATAAAAATTTTAATGAAGATAAGCAGCATACTCTTGCAGGGCTAATAAGCATTTCAGGCACCGGCCTGCATACAGGTGTAGATGTAGATATGACTTTAAAACCGGCTAATCCCGGCTTTGGGTTCCAGTTTCAAAGGGTAGATTTGCCCGGCGCCCCCATTATAAAAGCTGATTGCGATTTGGTAACAGATACTTCAAGAGGCACCACTATAGAGCAGGGAAATGTAAAAGTAAGCACTGTAGAGCATGTACTGGCAGCATTGGTAGGGCTTGGGATAGACAATTGCCTTATAGAAATAAATGGGCCCGAAGTTCCCATTGCAGATGGCAGCAGTAAACCCTTTATTGATATCATTCAAAATACTGGCATACAAGAGCAGGATGCTGCCAAAGTTTGGTACAGCATAGATACCAATATTTCTTTTTATGATGAAAAGAAAAGAGTAGAGATGACGGCTTTGCCTGCTACCAATTATGAAATTACTACCCTGATAGATTTTAACAGCCCGGTACTTGGCACCCAACATGCCGGCCTAAAAAGAATGAAAGATTTTGCAACAGAAATTGCTCCCTGCCGCACTTTTTGTTTTTTGCACGAATTAGAGATGCTGATAGAACACAATCTTATTAAAGGTGGCGATATCAATAATGCAATCGTAATTGTAGATAAACCAATATCAGAAGAAGAAATGGCCCGCCTTGCAAAAGCTTTTGGAAGAACCCGGGTAGAAGTAAAAAGCGAAGGTTATCTCAATAATCTTGAACTGCGCTTTCCCAATGAGCCTGCCCGACACAAATTATTAGACGTAGTAGGCGACCTTGCCCTGATTGGGTTCCCAATAAAAGCACATATCATTGCTAACAGGCCCGGGCACAGCAGCAATGTGGAATTTGCAAAAAAAATAAAGCAATACATCAAAAAAAACAAACACACCAAAGGCATACCCATCTACGACCCCAATCAGCCTCCGGTTTATACCTTAGAGCAAATTGAAAAAACCCTGCCTCACAGGTACCCGTTTTTGTTGGTAGATAAAATAATAGAACTTTCCGACTCACAAATTGTAGGTATCAAAAATGTGACTTTTAATGAACAGTTTTTTCAGGGGCATTTTCCGGGAAACCCTGTAATGCCGGGCGTATTGCAGGTAGAAGCCCTTGCACAAACGGGTGGCATCCTTTGTATAAATGCAATGCCCGAAGGCCAATATGATACTTATTTTATAAAAATTGACAATTGTAAATTCAAACAAAAAGTAGTACCCGGCGATAGCATGATATTAAAGATGGAACTTATTGAACCAATACGACGTGGCATTTGCGTAATGAGAGGCAGCGTATATGTTGGCAATAAACTTTGCACCGAAGGTGAGTTTACAGCTCAACTGGTAAAAAGGCCTTAATTTTTTTGATATCAATTGTTCCTACTTTTTAATAAGAAAAATCTATCATTAAAAAGCTTTTGTTTTTTTTGCTAAAGTATCCTGATAGGCAGGTATCAATTTAATTAATACCTGCTTTACCATATTTGAAAATTATTGAAATCAAATTTTCGTACAATGCTGCTTGGCAAGGGTTATCAATGTTTAACTATAAACTTCTACAATAGTTTACTGCTAACCTGCATATAAGCACTTAATATAGAGGTAGTATTAACTGATTTTTTATCAAAAATAATTGCCCAAACATCGGGGTGTACTAAATAAACCATTACATTTATATTACAGAAGTCTACAATTTTTTAATTTGCATACTTTAATATTTATATCACATTATAATTAAAAATGATTCATCCGCACACTTACATACATCCTAGCGCCAAGCTGGCTACCAATGTAAAAATTGATCCCTTTAGTGTTATACATCCTAATGTAGAAATTGGCGAAGGCACCTGGGTGGGAAGCAATGTAACCGTAATGGAAGGGGCTCGTATAGGAAAAAATTGCCGCATTTTTCCCGGCGCTGTAATAGCAGCCATACCCCAGGACCTAAAATTTGAAGGAGAAAATACCACAGTAGAAATTGGAAACAATACTACTATTCGTGAGTTTGTTACCATCAACAGGGGTAGTAAAGACAGGTGGACAACCCGTGTAGGCGACAATTGCCTTATTATGGCTTATAGCCATATTGCACATGATTGTATTGTAGGCAATAATTGTATCATGAGCAATAATACTCAAATGGCCGGGCATGTAGTAATGGGCGATAATGCAATACTGGCGGGCATGTGTGCTATTCACCAGTTTGTACATATTGGCCAGCATGCATTTGTAAGCGGAGGCTCGTTGGTTAGCAAAGATGTACCACCCTATATTAAAGCAGGCCGCACCCCGTTAAGCTATGCAGGCGTAAACTCTGTTGGGCTAAAACGTAAAGGTTTTTCTGTAAGCCGCATCAATCAAATTCTTGATATTTATCGCATCATTTACAATAAAAATTTAAACACTTCACAAGCGCTGAATTTTATAGAAGAAGAATTGCCTGCTACCGATGAACGAGACGAAATTGTAACCTTTATACAGGAAAGTGGTAGAGGTATTATAAAAAGATATAGCAAAGGAAGTACAGATGATGAATAATTATTTCATCCTGCATTTATCTTAATTTTATTTTTCTAATTTCCAATCCGGCCTTATGTAATGGCAGGTATAGCCATTGGGATGCTTTTGCAAGTAATCCTGATGCTCCTCTTCTGCATCCCAAAATTCGGTTTCCGGCACTACTTCTGTAACCACTTTACCCGGCCATTTGCCTGAAGCATTCATTTCTTCAATTACTTTAAGGGCAGTTTGTTGTTGCTCCTCACTATTATAAAAAATAGCGGATCTATAGGAAGTGCCCAAATCATTGCCCTGCCTGTTGATGGTAGTAGGGTTGTGTATTTGAAAGAAAAATTCTAAGAGCGATCTATAAGAAATTACAGAAGGGTCAAAGCTTATGGATATGGCTTCTGCATGGCTGCCATGATGGCGATAGGTTGCATTCTTTACATCGCCACCGGAATATCCAACTACGGTAGATTTTACGCCAGGCAAGGCTCTTATCAATTCTTGTACCCCCCAAAAACATCCTCCGGCTAATATTGCTTTTTGTATTGGCATCTTATAATTTGAATTATAATGGTAAATAAATTAAGCCTTTAATGTACAACTGTTTTACTTAAGGGTAATTACTGCATCATTATTTTATGAAAAAATTTACAATGCTTATTTAAAATTACTTCCGCAAAAACAGGAAGACATAAGGTATTAGGTGCTTGCAGCAAATTAATGTAGTTTTGTTGTATTCAAATTTGTTTTTTAGCACAACATTTATCCTAAAAATATTATGCAAATAACTTGCAACAACCTGGGCAAGCGGTACAATAGGGAGTGGATATTCAGGCATTTTAATTTTGAATTTTCTTTAGCAAATAAATATGCTATTACTGGGGCAAATGGCTCAGGCAAAAGCACCTTACTTCAGGTAATTGCCGGCGCCATATTACATACTGAAGGCAATGTAGTTTTTAACAATAATAAAAATATTGAACCCGATAAAATATATAGCCAGCTTGCCTTTGCATCTCCTTATCTTGAACTTATTGAAGAAATGACTGCTATAGAATTTTTGCATTTTCATGCTAGTTTTAAGCCTCTCAATTTATCAATTGACAGCGTACTGGAGCAAGTGTCTTTACAATCTGCAGCGCATAAGCAAATACGTTATTTCAGCAGCGGGATGAAGCAAAGATTAAAACTCGCCCAGGCTTTTTTTAGCAACACACCCATACTACTACTGGATGAGCCTACCAGCAATTTAGATGCAGAAGGCATAGCACTTTACCATCGGCTCATTAATAATATTGCTAAGGAAAGGCTGGTAATTATCAGTAGTAATGATAAGCAGGAGTATGCCTGTTGCAATGAAATAATTTCTGTTGCAGATTACAAATGAATAAAAACTTTTAAGGCAATGGGCTTTGCCAGTAAAAATTTTCTGAATTAGGCTAAACTGTATTTTGATGTTGAGAATTCGAAAATTTTATTGATACTGCAGAAGCAGGGATATTTTTTCGGCTAAGATTTCACTATAAGAAAAGTAGAGATATTGAGGTTAAGAGTAAAGCTTCTTTGTTTTTAATAATTTAAGCGCAAAACCCCAACTGTTGCAATGATATTGACGTCTATTGTGAATGCTCGAAGATTAACGTTTATATAGTTTTTCATACAAGGTTACCCAATCTTTTACGGTCATTTTTTTTATTAAGTCACCAATAAGTTGCAGAGGAATATCTTCCATTTTTTTAAACCTGATACAACTTTTCCCCATATCTAATTTACTATTGCTGTGTTTGGGATATTCTGAAGTAAACCACTTCATTAAATTGACATCGGCATAAATGCCCATGTGATAAAGCGCAATAAATTTTTTTTGTGAAGCAAGGCTCACAAAAGGCAATGGCAAAGCTGGTTTGCAATGATAGCCTGCAGGATAAATACTATGAGGAACTACCCAACAGGGCATACCATAGCCCATTTGCTCCTCAAAGCCTTTGGGAATATTTTTTTCAATACAGTTGCGAAGAGCAAGCATGGCAGGCTTTCGCTCTTGTGGCAGGTTTTCAAAATACTCTTTTGTAGATGAAGCTAAAGATTTCATTGTGAAAAAAAATTATTCAAAATTTTTAACTTTTACAGATGTAACAGCAGGTCATCTTCTGCTGGCTATCAGCAAATTCAGGTCGGTATATTTTAAGTCGAACCTTTCGCTCAAATGAAAATTGGTGAGTGAGCCTTTAAATAAATAGATACCACTTCTAATATTGATTTTATGCCAGATTACATTATCAATGCCACCCTCATCGGCGGTTTCAAGCAGTAAAGGCATCAGTACATTACTAATGGCCTGAGATGCGGTACGGGCAAACCCGCTTGGAATATTTGGTACGCAATAATGGATTACATCGTATTTTTTAAAAACCGGTTTTTTGTGAGTGGTTACCATACTTGTTTCAAAACATCCACCATGGTCAATACTCACATCTACTATTACACTTCCCTGCCTCATATCAGATACCATTTCTTCTGTTACTACTATGGGTGTTCGCCCGCCAGAGCCGCTTAAAGCACCTACCGCTACATCGCAGGTCTTTAGTTGCTTTGCAAGTATTTTAGGCTCTATTACCGATGTCCACATCCTTACCCCAATATTATTTTGCATTCTTTTGAGCCGGTAAATACTATTATCAAAAACTTTAACACTTGCTCCCATCGCCAAAGCCGTTCTGGCTGCATACTCTCCTACTATTCCTGCGCCAATAATAATTACTTTAGTAGGCGGTATGCCACTTATGCCTCCAACCAATACCCCTTTGCCATTATTGGCATTGCTAAGGTGCTGGCCTGCTATCAGCATTACAGCGCTGCCGGCTATTTCACTCATACTGCGTACTATGGGATTGTGGCCGCTATCATCTTTTAAATTTTCAAAACTTAAAGCAGTAATTTTTTTTGCCATCATTTTTTCCAAAATATGCTTCTTCATCACGGCAAGGTGTATGGGCGAAATCACATATTGGTTTGGCTTTAGCAATTCGCAATCTTCTTCGCTTACGGGTGCGCTTTTTACAATTACATCGCATTCAAACAACTCTTCTTTACTGGTAGTAATTTTTGCACCTGCATCACTGTAATCTTTATCGCTGTAATTAGCACCTAGTCCGGCATTGGTTTCTAGCATTACCCTGTGGCCATTGGCTATTATTACTCCCACAGCCTCCGGGGTAAGGGCAATCCTGTTTTCTACAAATGCATCTTCACGAGGTATGCCAATATACAGCGACTCTGTCTTGGGTTTTATATCCAGCGTTTCTTCCAGCGTTTCGTAAGTAAATGAGGGAGATACAAAAGGTTTTGCTGTTGCCATAAATAAGTAAAAATTTTTTGCCCGATAGGCCAAAACAAATTACTAATTTATTTTGAGCTTTCTTTCATTATTGCCAATAGTTTCTAAACTACAGTGTAGCGTATTTTCCGGTAGAAGTGCAGGTATTTTTTCCGGCCATTCTACCAAACAAATATTGCCGGAATACAAAGCATCTTCTACCCCTGCTGCAATAGCTTCTTCTTCATCTTTTAACCGGTACAAATCCATGTGATACACTATGATTCCGTTTTTTGTTTTGTATTCATTTATAATAGAAAAAGTAGGGCTGCCTACAGTATCCTGCACACCTAATTCATTGCAAATGGCATGTACCAAAGTGGTTTTTCCGGCACCCATTTCTCCATGCAGGGCTATTACTTTGTTTTTTTCAAGAATGTTTAAAAATTCTATTGCGGCTTCATTAATATTATCTAACAAAAATTTTACATCCATGATGCAAAGATAAATTTCATAAATAGTAAAAGTGTAGGAGTGGCTTATTATAATTTTGCATATATGGAAAAAATAGAATGGCAGGTAGAAGGGATGACCTGTAGCAATTGCGCTTTGAGTGTAACTAAATACCTTCAAAAACAAGGTATGGAAGATGTAAGGGTAAATCCTATAGACGGAGCTGTATCTTTTTTTAAAAATGAGCAGGGTTTTGATGATGCAAAAATAAAGCAAGGCATAAAAACGCTTGGATATACTGTAGTAGATAGCCATTTAGATGCAATACAACAGGCGCCGCTTTTATCAAACAATAAAAAGAGGTTTCTTTTTTGTCTCCCTTTTACATTGGTATTGATGCTTCACATGCTGCATAGAGTGTTTCCATTGCATTGGCTTATGAATAGCTGGGTGCAATTGGGGCTTTGCTTACCGGTATTTATAACCGGGATGTGGTTTTTTGGCAGAAGTGCCCTACAAAGCCTGCAGAATAGAATGCCCAATATGGATGTACTTATAACTATTGGCGCCCTGGCATCATTTATTTACAGCCTTACTGGTGCTATTTTACATTTAGGAGATGAATACCTGTTTTTTGAAACAACCGCTTCCATTATTACCCTGGTATTTATGGGCAATTACCTGGAGGATGTATCCATTCAACGTACACAAAAAGCCATAAAATCATTAGCAAGCTCTCAAAAAGTAATGGCCAATATGATTGCTTTTGATGGTGATCATAAAGAAAATATTTTTCCGGTAGAAAACACGGTTTTAAAAACCGGCGATCTTATTCTGATCAGAACAGGCGAACAGGTACCTGCAGATTGCAAAATATTATGGGGCGATTGTGCTGTAAATGAAGCCGTCATCACTGGTGAAAGCCTGCCTGTGGCAAAGCAAAAAAAAGATTCATTGATAGGCGGAAGCATTGTAGAGCAGGGACAGGTAAAGGCACAGGTAACGGCAGCCGGCAATAATACTGTACTTGCCGGCATTGTACAAATGGTAAAAAATGCTCAGGCCGAAAAACCTCCCATGCAAAAAATGGCTGATAAAATTAGCGCCATGTTTGTACCACTTGTAATAGGGATCGCCATTATTACGTTCATTGCAAATTTTGTATTTTTTCATATAAGCCCCGGCAGCTCTCTTATGCGGGCAGTGGCGGTATTGGTGATATCATGCCCATGTGCTATGGGGCTTGCCACCCCGGCAGCTATTGCAGTAGGATTGGGCAGGGCTGCAAAAAGCGGTATCCTTTTTCGCAATGCTTCAAGCCTTGAGTCTTTTAAAAACATTGCCAGAATTGTATTTGACAAAACGGGTACTTTAACAACCGGGCAGTTTACCATCACAAATTTTTTCAGCAGCATCCATACAGAAGAGTTTAAAAAAATCACCTATTCTTTAGAAAAATTTTCGAACCACCCCATTGCAAAAGCCATTGCTAAAGAATGGAAAATAAACGAGCCATTAAAATGGAGTAAAATGGAAGAGATAAAGGGCCTTGGTATGAGAGCAGAAGATAATGAAGGCAATGTGTACGAAGCAGGGTCATACAAAATTGTGCCGGATGGCTACGGTGATGTTAACCATAATATTTTTATTATAAAAAATAAAACGGTACTTGGCTGGATAGATGTAAAAGATGAGATAAGGCCCGAAGCAAAGCAGGTAATACAATGGTTGCATGCTAAAAATATTAAAACCATTTTATTGAGCGGCGACAAAAAAGAAAAATGTGAAGAAGTAGCCTTACAGTTAGGTATAGACGAGGTAATAGCGGAGCAAACTCCTGCACAAAAATTAGAGAAAATTTCTAACCTAAATGCGGAGGCACCCACTGCCATGGTGGGCGATGGTATAAATGATGCCCCTGCATTAGCCAAAGCCACCCTGGGTATTTCGCTAAGCGATGCTTCGCAAATTGCAATGCAAAGCGCTGATGTAATATTAATGAACCATGGCCTAAAAAACCTGCCCAATGCTCTTGGCCTTGGATCGCATACATATCTTACCATTAAGCAAAATTTATTTTGGGCATTTATCTACAATATTGTTGCCATCCCTATTGCAGCCATTGGCTTGTTGTCTCCCATTGTAGCAGCGCTTGCTATGGGCTTTAGCGATGTGGTATTAGCCATCAATTCGGTTAGGCTCTTTGTAAAAAAGGTTTTATAACTTCATAGAAAAAGTAGATTTATTTTTTGCAAAATTGCCATTCTATATTAAAAAAATATTGGGGTTACGATTCTTTCAGGCCATTACAGGAAGATATTATTAATGCTGTATTAGAAAAAAAAGAAGTGCTTGCTTTGTTGCCAACAGGCGGCGGCAAGTCTATTTGTTTTCAGGTACCCGCCTTAATGATGGAAGGAATATGCCTGGTAATTAGCCCCTTAATTGCATTAATGAAAGACCAGGTAGAAAACCTCAATAAAAGAGGAATACCGGCGCTTTATATTCACTCAGGCATGCATTTTATGGAAGTAAAAAAAACACTCCAAAATGCTGCCTTTGGCAATTATAAATTTTTATATGTATCGCCCGAAAGGCTTGAAACCAAGCTTTTTGCTGAATACTTACCGGCTATAAAACCCTGCCTGATTGTAGTAGATGAAGCTCATTGTATATCTCAATGGGGCTACGATTTCAGGCCACCTTATTTACGCATTGCCAACCTGAGGGAGCTACTCCCCGATGCGCCGGTAGTGGCACTTACCGCATCTGCCACCCCCGAAGTACAAAACGACATTTGTGATAAATTAAATTTTTCAAAAGCGTCTGTCCGTTTCCGTCAGTCGTTTGAAAGGCATAATCTTTCATACAGTGTATTAGAACCTCAGGCAAAGCAGGTAAAGCTTTTAGAAATTTTAAAAAATGTAAAAGGCTCTGCCATTGTATATTGCAACAGCAGAAAGCTAACAAGAGAAGTAAGCCTTTTATTGCAGCAACATCATATTAGTGCCGATTATTACCATGCAGGGCTTACTAATGAGCAGCGTACGGCTAAGCAGGAAAGCTGGATTAATAACCATATCAGGGTGATGGTATGTACCAATGCATTTGGCATGGGGATAGATAAGCCGGATGTAAGAGTGGTGGTGCATTACAATATTCCAGACTGCCTGGAAAATTATTATCAGGAGGCAGGCAGGGCCGGCAGAGACGGCCGCCGCTCGTATGCAGTACTATTGACAGAACACAACGAAACCGACAGCCTTCTTACCAAAATAGATTTAAAATATCCCGAGCCTGATGAGATAAAAAAAGTGTACAAAAGCCTGATGAATTTTTTGCAGGTGGCCGCCGGTGTTGGCGAAGGAATTTCTTTTGATTTTGATATTGCAACTTTTGCATCAAATTTTAAGTTAAATATACTTCAGGCTACTTATTGCATTCAGGCTATGGCGCAAGAGGGTTTACTCACTTATAACGAAGTAGTTTTTAAGCCATCTACAGTAGAATTTTGTGCATCTAAGAGCGACCTTGCCGAATTTGAATTGCAACATCCGGAATTAGATGGCATTATAAAAGGTTTATTAAGAGCTTACGAAGGTATATTTGACAATGCCTGTAACATTCATGAACTAAGCCTGGCAAAATTTATCAGGCTTCCGGTTGCAGAAGTAGTATTGCAACTAAAAAAACTACAGCAGTACCATATCATTCAATATATACCGGTTTCTGAAAAACCGCAGGTGTTTCTTTTACAAAACAGGATGTATTCGGATGATTTTAAAATAGATACAAAAAAAATTATCAGTCGCAAACTTCATTACAGGCAAAGAACTGAAGCAATGATTGCTTATGTAAAAAATAAAAGGGAATGCCGTAGTAAAATAATTGCCAGGTATTTTGGCGATGATAAAATATCTAACTGCAAAATTTGTGATAACTGCATTAACTATTCCGATTTAAAAATACCGGAAGAAGTTTTTAAATTATTGTCTGATAAAATATTATTACAACTAAATAACAGCTCCATGCATATTGATGAGCTTGTAAAATCTTTATTTCCTGAAAAAGAACATAATATTTGGAAGATCATTGACTATTTGCTTGCCGAAAACATTGTAAAAGCAAATTCTGAAATGAAAATAAGCCTGTTCCATAAAAATGATAGCCCTGAAAAATAAAAAAGGGACCAAGATAGAAATCTAGTCCCGCTTTAAAATCCAATATCCTATGAAAAACCGAAACGAAGATAGGGGCTGTTTATTTATCTACCAAGTATTTTGGCAAGTTTTTGTAGAAAATATACTACATGTGGATAAAAATATTTACAGATATTTTTAAATATAATTTATAAATAATTTATTATAAATATATAATGTATAAAAAAACTAATTTAAATTATTTTTTATACTCCCCTG
>JAFDXD010000085.1 GCA_018268135.1 Bacteroidota bacterium | reverse complement strand
TATAAAGATATTAAAGAGTGAAATACCTGCCTACACTAATGCTGCTATGCAAACCGGGGCTGAAAAAAATAGCCCCGATAGTAATGGAAAGCCCGGTGAGGCCTATGTGCAGGGCTTGTGCCGGACTTGTAATGAATAGCGGGACAAAAGCTGATAAAAGCAGGATGGTCCGGCTCCTATATTTTTATACTTTTTGGCTTGTATAAAAAAATTTTTTCTTTCCACAAAAAGTGTAAAACTGCTCAAAAGCCGCACGCTGTTGGCTAATGAATTTTTGCACAGTTTTTTTCCACAAGTGTTGATATTTATAAATATGAAAGTTGTGGTATAAAAGATATTTTCGTTTTTACCGATTGTACTGAAACCCATTTGCCAAAAATTTCTAAACAATTAAAATTTTATGCCTACAAAGAAGCAAGCTGCAGAAGCGCTAAAATTTAGTCGCCAGTTTACCAAAGAAGGGGTGAGCCCTTATGACATGTTTGAATATGATTATAGAACTTCTGTGATAAAAAATCCTACGGGTGAAGTGGTGTTTCAGATGGATAATGTAGAAGTGCCTACGCAGTGGAGCCAGATTGCTACAGATATACTGGCACAAAAATATTTTAGAAAAGCAGGTGTGCCGCAAGCTGATGGCAGCAGCGGGCGTGAAACTACTGTAAAGCAGGTAGCGCATCGTATGGCGCACTGCTGGAGGGTTTGGGGAGAACGCTATCATTATTTTGCTTCTGAAAAAGATGCTAAGATTTTTTATGATGAGTTGGTTTACTCTATATTAAACCAGGCATGTGTACCCAATAGCCCACAGTGGTTTAATACAGGATTGTATGAAGTATATGGTATTGCGGGCAAGCCACAGGGGCATTATTTTGTAGATGCTAAAGATGGGATGCTAAAAAAATCTACCTCTGCGTATGAGCGGCCTCAGCCTCATGCATGTTTTATATTAAGCGTAGATGATGACCTGGTGAATGAAGGAGGAATAATGGACTTGTGGGTAAGGGAAGCAAGGATATTTAAATATGGCAGTGGTGTAGGTACCAATTACAGCAGCATTAGAGGCGAGGGCGAAAAGCTGAGTGGTGGCGGCACTTCGAGCGGGCTAATGAGTTTTTTAAAAATAGGCGACCGTGCGGCAGGCGCTATAAAAAGTGGTGGCACTACCAGGCGTGCAGCCAAAATGGTTTGTCTTGACCTTGACCACCCTGAGATAGTAGAGTTTGTAAACTGGAAAGTAAAAGAAGAAGATAAAGTAGCTGCCCTAATAGCTGCCGGGTATGCCAGCGATTATGAAGGCGAAGCTTATAAAACTGTGAGCGGACAAAATAGTAATAACTCTGTAAGGATACCAAATTCATTTTTTAAAAAACTGGATGAAAATGCAGATTGGGAATTAAAAGCAAGAAGTACCGGCCGTACCATGAAAACGGTGAAGGCAAAAGAATTGTGGGATCAAATAAACTATGCAGCATGGAGATGTGCAGACCCTGGTACGCAATACGATACTACCATTAATGAATGGCATACCTGCCCTGAAGGCGGCCCCATAAGAGCGAGTAACCCTTGCAGTGAGTATATGTTTTTAGATAACACTGCCTGCAATTTGGCCTCTGTAAACCTTCGCAAATTTTTTAATGAAGCTGAAAATACTTTTGATGTAAAAGGATTTGAATATACCTGCCGGTTATGGACTGTAGTGCTTGAAATATCTGTACTAATGGCGCAGTTTCCGAGCAAAGAAGTGGCACAGTTAAGCTACGACTACCGTACCCTTGGCCTTGGGTATGCAAACCTTGGCAGTATGCTAATGGTAAGTGGCATTGCTTACGATAGTGAAGAAGCAAGAGGCATTGCCGGAGCTATTACAGCTATCATGACGGGGGTAGCCTATACCACATCTGCAGAGATGGCTTCTTTTTTAGGCTCTTTTAGCAAGTATGAGCTAAATAAAGAGCACATGCTAAGGGTAATGAGAAACCACAGGGCTGCGGCTTATGATGCAATGGATGCTTATGATGGCATTGAAATAAAACCAAAAGGTATCAATGCAAAATATTGCCCCGATTATTTATTAAAAGCTGCTACAAAAGCCTGGGACAATGCAGTGCAAAATGGCGAAAAATATGGCTATCGCAATGCACAAACAACAGTGATAGCGCCTACAGGTACTATTGGGCTTGTAATGGATTGTGATACTACCGGTGTAGAGCCTGATTTTGCATTGGTAAAATTTAAAAAATTGAGTGGCGGCGGTTATTTTAAAATTATAAATCAAAGTGTGCCACAGGCTTTGCGAAATTTAAAATACACTGAAAATGAAATTGAAGAAATAGTAAACTATGCAAAAGGCCATGCTACTTTAAAGGGCGCTCCATTTATCAATGAAATATCTCTGGCACAAAAAGGATTTTTACCTGCAGAAATAGAAAAGCTAAATGCTGCTATGGCTAGTGCTTTTGAAATTGGCTTTGTATTTAATGTGTACACTTTAGGCGAAGCATGCCTGGAAAGATTAGGTTTTAAAGCCGAGCAATACCATGATTTTGGCTGGAGCCTGTTAGAAGCATTAGGCTATACTGATGAAGAAATAGAAGCGGCAAATATATATGTATGTGGCACCATGACGGTAGAAGGCGCCCCTTATTTAAAAGAAGAGCACCTGCCTGTATTTGATTGTGCAAATAAATGTGGCGCTACTGGTCAGCGTTATATACATGCCCACGGCCATATTCGCATGATGAGTGCGGCACAGCCTTTTTTAAGCGGCGCTATCAGCAAAACCATCAACCTGCCCAATGAAGCCGGAATAGAAGATATTGCAGACAGCTACCGGCTTAGCTGGGAGCTTGGATTAAAAGCGTGTGCGCTTTACCGTGATGGATCAAAATTATCTCAGCCGCTAAGCAATAAGAGTGACAAGAAAAAGAAAACAGACACTGAAACTGCTGCAGCAGAAAATACTACTACCATTGTGGATATGGCCCAACTAACCATAGAAGAGCTGTTGGAAGAAATGAACAAGCGTGTGCAAAACAGCGCTGACACTTCATTAAAACGCCAATTGGCCATGATTGTAGAGCGTAGGGCTTTACCGGCAAAACGCAGGGGCTTTACTCAAAAAGCAAAAATTAACGGGCAGGCATTATTTCTCCGTACGGGAGAATACAGCGATGGCACCCTGGGTGAAATTTTTATTGATATGGCAAAAGAAGGCGCAACAATGCGTAGTATGCTCAACTGTTTTGCCATTGCCATTTCTATAGGCCTGCAATATGGCGTACCATTAGAAGAGTATGTAGAAAAATTTGTATTTACCCGGTTTGAACCCGCCGGCATGGTGGAGCATCCGAATATAAAAACCACTACTTCCATCATTGACTTTATGTTCCGCTCATTGGCTTATGAATATTTAGGCCGTACCGATTTAGTGCATGTATTAGACAAGCCTGAAATACAAAATACCGGCAATGAAGAATGGGATGTATCCACCCCTACCATTGGAGAAAGAAAACATGACCTCAGTGAAGTAAGGGTATTGGGAACCGCTTCGCCTTCTGCTGATGCTAAAGCCCATAAAGCAGCATACTCTACAAAACCTGTAACAAACCTTGATGCTGTAAATGCGGCTAATAAAAGTATGCAGGGCGATGCACCGGCTTGCAATGTATGTGGCCATATTACAGTACGAAGCGGCACCTGCTATAAGTGCCTGAATTGTGGAAACAGCCTGGGATGTAGTTAGTATTTAAAATAACAGTAAGCACCAACAAGCAAACGCCATTTTTATTTAAAAGTGGCGTTTTTTATTTACCCTTTACAACATATTGCTTTTGCTGAAGTATTATTATTTTTCAAACTTACAGAAGTGCTGCCTAATTTTCGCAGACAACTTATTGTAGAATACATTGGGCATTACCATCACACTTGTGATCATAAACTTTTGATGCGGAGCCGCTCCTCACAAATAAAATCAGAAAAAAAACTGAATAGATTACCGGGCTACAATTATAAAATTGCAGCAATGCAAGCAAGAGCTGAAAGTGGATATTGAAGCTATCACACTTCTTCCTGAAAAATTTGTGATTAAAAATTTAAAAAGAAGGCATGTTATAAAAATAAATTTTCGGCAAGTACCACACTTTCGGGTCTTCCTACATCTACCCATCTATCGCCGCTATGGTTGTAGCCCATTATTACATTGTCTGCTGCAAGGCTCAGGTAAGTATCCATTATAGAAAATTTTCCTCTCTGCGTAATTTTTCCAAACACTTCTTTGTTGTACACTACTACACAACTGTAAGCAAATGGATGTAAATTTTGTTTTTCAATTTTTATTTTTTCTTCGCCCGTACTGTTATTTTTCCAACCGCACATACGGCCATCATCATCCAGCAAAATATTACGAGAAGTTATTCTTTCAGTAACCCCAAATGTTATCAGCGCTTTTTTAACTTGATGAAATGCTACCAGTTTATTAATATCCAAATCGGTTAATACATCTACATTTAAAGAAATAAAAAAATCTTTTTCTTGCAGCAATGGTTTTGCTTTTAATAAACCGCCTCCGGTTTCAAGT
>JAFDXD010000084.1 GCA_018268135.1 Bacteroidota bacterium | reverse complement strand
TCGGCTACCCTGAGCAACTCTTTGAGTTCCTTGTTTTCTTCTTCCAGTTTTTTGTCGTTGATGTTTTTTTTCATTTCGGCAAAGTTAGCAAGCTGTTTCTGCTTTGCTTCATAGCCTTTTAGCCCTCGGCTCTGGTTAATCCAGTACAAAATGGTGGCATTGCCCTTAATGCCATAAATCAGCGAAGCCTGGCGTTTATTGAGCTTGCCACTCAATACTTCATTTACGATTTTTTGTTTGAAGGCTTCTGTGTAGAATAATTTCTGTGGCTCATTACGCCTGGAACTTTGTTTTTTGCTTCCCGAAGTATCGGGACTTGTTTTTTGTCGCATTTTACGTCCTGTTTTTAGTTGACTTATCCACATTTTTGGAGTCAACCTATTTCAGGACTATACACTTGCAGGCAACGGTTTGGGTATTGCCGAAGTGGGGGAATTTGAAAACCGTCAGTTCAAATATAGTACAAGAGCTGATAGAAGTACAAATGTTGATATACTTCCATCAGCCCCCATTTTGGCAATACCTTGTTAGCGGTTCGTTGTTTTTCATTTCGTTTCATTTGGTCTAACTTGTTCAGCAAGTTTTTTCGGTGCAACTTCACAATAGGCAGTTGTCAAAGCGTCAAGAAATAAGTCTTTGTTAACTTTATTCATTTCAATTAGTGTCCAACCTTGTTTGCCCCATTTATTGTCAACCGGGAAAATGATTGTTTTGTCTGCTGAAGAAAAAACATCTTGGTCAATTTCTGACAGCTTTATACAAGCTCTTTTCTTTGCTTCGTCATAAGTAGCAAATATTTTCTTTTTCACTCTGAATGAAGTTTTTTCAAAGTGAGGCTCTTCTGTCGCTTCTGGAAAAGCAAGAGCAAGTTTTCTAAAAGTGTCAATTGAAACCATTTGTCAATTACTTTTTTACTGGCGTTAAATGTGTCAATACACAAAGCCATTTTTCATTTTCCTTTTTGTAAACATCTGTAATCCACTCGTCTGCTTCTAACGGTTGACCTTGCCAAGTCCCAGTATTTTGTCCACGACCTGTTACAACGGCAATGTCGCCATAAACTTTTACTCTCAAAATTTCTTTTGTCATTGTTGAATGTGAAAGTGTTCCTTGTTCAAGTACTTTAAAAAAACCTTGTTGCGGAATTATCCCTCCCTGACTGTCAACAAGGACCCAGTCTTCTGTAACACATTTTTTGATTTCCTCAACATTGTTTGAAATAACAGCTTTATTGAAGTTGTCCTCAATTTGTTGAAATTCTGAAATTAACTGTTCGTCTGTCATAATTATTTTCTATCGTTTCGTTGTTTTTCGTCTATACACCAAACTGCCGTAAATGGTGGTCAAAATGTTTCCATTGAGAAAGTGCCCATTCGTCAGGTGTCAAATTGCCGAAGAATGAATGAGGGTTTGTTGTGCACTTTGAAGCACCACCATCGAAGAATTGTTTGACTAAATCAATACATTTAATTTTCTCGTGCTCAAAATCTCTATTGTCAGTATAAATATAAAATTTATCTGTTGGTGCATTTTTACTAAGTGGCTTTTCACTCAAGTAGTTTGCCTTTACAAATGGGCCTAAAATTCTTCCAATAAAAAGTCTTTTGGGTGAATTTAACCCTAACGCTGTTTCAAGTGCGGTATTTAAATGAGCCAACATCTGCCCAACATTCATTTTTCCCCACTGTGCTTGAGAAGTTGGGGTGAGTTTATCAATTCGTGCAAGAATTTCAGATACATCTGATTTATTAAATAAATTATTCATTGTTTTATGTCAATTTTATATTTGTGCAAGTTGTGTTTGTAATATTTACTTGTAAAAAAACCTTCGGTTATATTCTTTTGTCATTTTTTGTTTGATTAATTTTTGTAAGGTGTCTCTTTACAATGACCGCTAACGGGCAGGGCTTTATGCAGGTTGGGAATTAGTACTCCGTCTGCCGATAACCGCTGCTGATTGAAAATATATTGTTGAAGTTATGTACAAAAGTTGATAGTTATTCGTCTGCTGGAACTAAAGCTGGGATTTGCAATTAGCTGATGTTACTATGTCAAGCCCAACTTGCATAAAACCCAATGTAAGCTGCTGTTTTTTGTCTATATGTTATTTGCTTTTATGAATTTCATGGCAATGGTCAGTCGTAACTGTACCGTTTTCAAAACGAACTTTAATAATTCCATAAGCGTCTGTCAGAGGTTGAAATGTAAGGTCGTTTGAATTTGCCTTGAAATTGAAAGTTTTTGTGTCGCCTGTTTTTAAGTTTACTTCATAATTAATAGTTTCATCTTTTTTATTATCTCTGTCAAGTGGTGATTTATTGTCGCATTGCCCTTTACGCAAAAGAATGTTTGTAATTGTTTGTGTTGAAATATTTTTAATTGTGAAAGTAAATGTCCCAACAAAGTTTTTGTCATTCATTATTTTCATATCTGTCAAAGCAATGACTGTGTCTATTGGGCTTGTTCTTTCAATATTAGTATTTGTCGCCGCCGAAGTGTCCGCAGAATAGTTTTGAAGGTTAGGTTTTTTCTCTTGCTTTGAAATGTTTGTTGTCTTGGATGAATAAGAAACGAGAAATAAACAAACTCCTGCTGATGTTAGAAGTGTCGCTAAATGTTGAGAGTAACTCTTAAAAATTAGTGTCAGTATGGAAGCAGCAAACCATGTCCCTAAAATGATTAATACCGCTTGCCACCAAACAAATATTTTGAACGCAAAAATGCAGGCAGCTATCATGATAAAAAAACTCACAATGAAAAACCAACCTGGTCTTTCGCTGATAAATGCTTTTCCAACTTGCCAACCTCTCTTTTCAGCAATTCCATGATACGAAATTGTAATTAATGGCCCTGTCAAAGCGGTAAGAAGGCAAACTAATTTTACTGTGTCCATATGAAGTGTAGGGTGTCGCTACAAAATAGCAGCTTACGGCCACGCATTGGCGAAGGCAGGATATTCAATGCTCCTTTCGCCGGTACGTCTGCCGAATGAAAAACTAAAGTACAGAATTTGTACAAAAGATGAACAATGAATTTTCAGCCGGAACCGCAGCCCAATAGTGAACAAAAAGCTGATGGAATGTACTTCTGCCCTGCTTTTGCCAATGCGATGTTGTATGCAGGCCCATCTTCATGGTGGTGTGTCGGCAAAAATGCTCATGTGTCCAACAAAAAGCAGTTTTGAAAAATAAAAGTTTGCTGCACCGCTTCTCTAACCTTTAAAATTGTTGTCCAAGCAAAATGTTATTTGTCTGCCGTTTCAACAAAGCGAAAAAGTTGAAGCGGTGCATTTGTTGTCGCTGAACAAAGAGTGAGCCTGGCTCTGCTGATTGAAAAACTAATGAACAAAGTAGATGCTTTAAAAAAAATGGTTTGCGTCCGGTGTTGAACAATTGTCCGGTTAAAAAAATGTCTGCCGAGATGTGTTGCGATGGGCTTTGATGTGTCGCTGAAAAAAATGTGCGATGGATTTAGAAACTTCAAATTGAAAATATGTGTCCAACCCAAAACAAACATGCGAATTAAAAACTGTCTCAAGGCAGCTAAGCCATACGCTGAAAGCCTCGTCCGGCTGGGCTTTGGTCAAACCATTTTTTTAGTCGGCGTTTACTTTCCCCCGAGACAGTTGCTGAATAAAAAACAAAAGATAAAAATTTGTACAAAAAGTTCAACAATGTTTTTCAAGCCGGTGGGGAGGTAAACTCCGGCTTCAACCGTTGAGTAAGAGTCGTGTCAGGGCTTGCATACAACG
>JAFDXD010000083.1 GCA_018268135.1 Bacteroidota bacterium | reverse complement strand
TTCTTCTACCACCTGTAATTTAAAGGCTAATGTGTAATCTTTTTGAGTCCGTTTACGCAATCGAAACTGTCCTTTGTTCATAATGGTGACATTGTTTTTGTGTCAACCTATTTTAGGACGAGGCAAAGTAATAAGAACTAAAAAAGAAGGCGCTTACAAAGCGCCTTCTTTTTTTAAATTTTTCCTACCATATTGGCTGGTACTACCCACTGATCAAATTGCTCAGGAGTAACATAGCCCAATTTTACAGCCATTTCTTTTAAAGTGGTACCTTCTTTATGTGCTTTCTGAGCAATTTCTGCTGCTTTGTAATAACCAATTTTTGTGTTGAGCGCTGTTACAAGCATTAGAGAATTGTCAACATGTTTTTTAATATTTTTTTCAATAGGCTCTAACCCGATGGCACATTTATCATTAAATGATACACAGCCATCGCCAATTAACCTGGCGCTATGTAAAAAATTATATATCATCACAGGTTTAAACACATTTAATTCAAAATGCCCCATGCTGCCTCCAATGCTAATGCTTACATCGTTTCCCATTACCTGAGCAGCAATCATTGTTAATGCTTCGCATTGCGTTGGATTTACTTTGCCCGGCATGATAGAGGAGCCCGGCTCATTATCAGGGATAAATATTTCTCCAATACCACTTCTTGGGCCGGAAGATAACATACGGATATCATTAGCAATTTTCATTAAGCTTACGGCAACAGTTTTTAAAGCTCCGTGAGCTTCTACAATAGCATCATGTGCGGCAAGCGCCTCAAATTTATTATGTGCGGTAATAAAAGGTAGTCCTGTTAAGCTAGCAATATGCCTGGCAACATTTTCAGAATAATTTTCGGGAGTATTGATACCCGTACCCACAGCAGTGCCGCCCAATGCCAGCTCACTTAAATGTGTAAGCGAATTTTTAATAGCCAAAATTCCATGGTCTAACTGCGAAGCGTAACCGCTAAATTCCTGCCCAACTGTCAGAGGTGTGGCATCCATAAAATGGGTACGGCCAATCTTTACTACATGCATAAATGCCTTGCTTTTTGCAGCCAGTGTATTACGCAGTTTTTCAATTCCGGGCAGGGTTGTTTCTATCAATATTTTATAGGCAGCAATATGCATGGCCGTAGGAAAGGTATCATTGCTGCTCTGCGATTTATTTACATCATCATTGGGGTGCAAAAACTTTTCTTTATCTGCTAACTGCCCTCCATTCAATACATGGCCCCTATATGCTATTACTTCATTTACATTCATATTACTTTGTGTGCCACTACCCGTTTGCCATACTACCAGGGGAAAATATTCATCTAGTTTTCCTTCCAGTATCTCATCACATACTTTACTAATTAAATCGGCTTTTTCTTTTGGCAAAACGCCTGCATCCATATTGGTTAAAGCGGCTGCCTTTTTTAAATAGGCAAAAGCTTTAATTATTTCTTTCGGCATTTTATTTATATCCTGTGCTATTTTAAAATTATCAACACTTCGCTGGGTTTGTGCGCCATAGTAAGCGCTGGCAGGCACTTGTACTTCGCCCATTGTATCTTTCTCTATCCTGTATTCCATATTACTTGTTTTTATTTTATGTGATAAAATGTAATGTTGCAAAGGTACGATGCAGCAGTAAATTATGAAGGACTAAATCATTACTTTGATGATAAATTCTATTTAGACCTGAATATATTAGTATTCAAGTTGGCCGCAAGTATTTATCATTTTACCGGTAGGTGAAATAATAATGGCAGATATTAATAATAGTTAGGAAAGCTATTTTCCGGTAAAAATAGCTTTGCGTTTTTCTAAAAATGCTGAAGTGCCTTCTTTCATATCGTTGGTATCAAAGCAATGACCAAAGGCTTTTACTTCTTCATCATAACCATCTTTTAGGCCGTCAACAGCAGTGTTTACACATTCTATTATTTTTGAAATGGCTACAGGCGCCTTGGTATTGATAAGTTCAAGAATTTCTACTGACCTGGGCAATAAATTTTCTGGTTCTACTACATAATTTACTAATCCAAGTTGCAGTGCATCTTCTGCAGCTAATAACTGGGCAGTCATCTGAAGCTCCATACTTTTTCCTTTTCCAATCAGTTTCGTTAATCGTTGAGTACCGCCATAGCCGGGTATTAATCCAAGGTTTACTTCGGGTTGCCCAAATTTTGCATTGGTACTGCAAAGCCTGAAATGGCAGGCCATCGCTAATTCGCAGCCTCCACCAAGTGCAAATCCATTTACGGCTGCTATAATTGGTTTTTTACTATTTTCTATCTTAAAAAATACATCCTGCCCTCGTTTTGATAATGCCATAGCCTGCTCTTTATTCAGCGATGCAAACTCCGAAATATCTGCCCCGGCTACAAAAGCTTTAGCGCCTGCACCCGTAATGATGGCTGATTTTATTTCGTTATTGGTTGACACTTCTTCTATGGCTTTATCCAACTCAGTAAATACATCTTTATTAAGAGCGTTTAATTTTTCAGGCCTGTTAATGGTAATGATGCAGATATTTTTGTCTATGCTTACAAGTAAAGTATGATAATTCATTTCAAATTTTTTATATGCCGAAGATAATACATTCTCTATCTTTATATCATGACATTACTGAGCATCATTACCTATACGGGTATTTTTATTTTTGCTCTTACCGGGGCTTTAAAAGCACGAACTTATAAAATGGATGTATTTGGCGGCCTGGTTGTAGCTTTTGTATCTGCTTATGGAGGTGGTACTTTGAGAGACCTGCTTATTGGCATCAAGCCGGTAAACTGGATAAATGATAATGTTGCTTTAATGCTTGTTTTTGCTGGCACACTATTTACTTTTATTTTAAAACAAAATGTAAATAAATTTAGGCGCACCATATTTTTTACGGATGCCGCTGGGTTAGGCCTGTTTACAGCTGCTGGCATTGAGGTAGCATTGGCTCATCAAATTAATGAAATATATGCATTGATAATGGGAGTAATTACTGCTACATTTGGAGGATTGATTGCAGATATTTTTTGTAATGCAGTACCCAATCTTTTTAAGAGGGGAGAG
>JAFDXD010000082.1 GCA_018268135.1 Bacteroidota bacterium | reverse complement strand
CAGAAAAAGAAGTTACAAAAGAAATGCGCTACAAAGCCAAGAGTGTAAACTTTGGCATAATATACGGGCAGGGAGCTTTTGGCCTTGCCGAAAATTTAGGAATTTCAAGGGCAGAGGCAAAAGAAATAATTGATAATTATAAAAAGCAGTTTCCCAATATTCAAAAATACATGGATGATACCATCAATTTTTGTAAAGATAACGGATATGTGCAAACGCTAATGGGTCGCAAGCGATGGCTTAAAGATATTAACAGCGCCAACTTTACAGTACGGGGGTTTGCAGAGCGAAACGCCATTAACTCTCCCATACAAGGCACAGCCGCCGATATGATAAAACTGGCCATGATAAAAATAGAGAAGGAGTTTACAACAAATAAATTTAAAAGTAAAATGCTGCTTCAAGTGCATGACGAGTTGGTATTTGATGTAGCAAAAGATGAATTGGAAAAAGTAAAGCCTGTTATTTTGAATTGTATGCAAACCGCATTGGCGTTGCCAAACAATGTACCTACCAATGCAGAGTTAGGCTCAGGCGATAACTGGTTGAAGGCGCATTAACACTTAGCCACTACTAAAATTAAATAATATGAAACATTTATTTTTTTCAGCAATTTTGTTTTCAATTATTTGCACAAGTTGCAATAATGCAGATACAAAAAAAGATGACAATAAGGGCAATGCTACTGCAAACACTACTTCAGAGCAGGGTAATAAGCCAGTGGAGCCCACGGTTAAAAACACTCCTGCTCCGCCCGACTCTGCTACCATGATGAAAAACTGGCAAAATTATATGGCAGTAACAGATATGCAAAAAATGATGGCAACATGGAATGGTGATTGGGATTCAGATATTACAATGTGGGAGCAGCCGGGCACCCCGCCGCAAAAAAGCAAGGGGCATACAACCAACAAAATGATATTAGGCGGCCGCTACCAGATAAGCACACATTCAGCAATCATGATGGGAATGCCGTTTGAAGGACAAAGCACTTTAGGTTATGATAACGCAAAAAAAATATTTGTTTGTAGTTGGGTGGATAATATGGGTACAGGCATCTTGTCCATGAAAGGGCCCTGGAATGCTTCAACAAAAACAATGACCCTTACCGGTAGTATGCTTGACCCATCAACTGGCATGGATACAAATATTCGGCAAACTTTAACTCTGGTAGATGATAAAACACAATTGATGCAAATGTATGTAAACGGTGCAGATGGAAAAGAATACAAATCAATGGAAATAAAATATACCCGAAAATAAAATTCATAAAATTATCTTTACAGCCGTTATCCCTACAAGCGATAACGGTTTTTTTTATTTAAAAAATCATAATGACACCTACACTAATTTATTGCTACGATGCTTATTGCGGATGGTGCTATGGCTTTAGCCCTGTAATAAAAAAAATAGCTGATGAGTATAAAGATAAAATGCAGGCCGATGTACTGAGTGGCGGTATGATATTGCCTGAAAAGCCCGTACACATTAGCGCTTCGGCAGGATATATTTTAAACGCTTATAAAAATGTAGAAGAGCTAACGGGTATTAAATTTGGGGAAGATTATTTGTGGCATATTAAAAACCCCGAAGAAAGCGACTGGTACCCTCACTCCGAAAAACCTGCTATTGCACTTTGCGTTTTTAAAGAATATTATCCCGACAGGGCTATTGAGTTTGCAGGCGATTTACAATATGCATTGCATTACGAAGGGCGAGACCTCACTGATGATGCCGCCTATCTTCATCTCCTGGAAAAATACAGCATTCAACCTGAGGTGTTTTATAAAAAACTTGCAAGCGAAGCCTACAAAGAAAAAGCTTACTACGAATTTTCTTTAGTGAAACAATTGCAGGTAACCGGCTTCCCATGCGTATTTATACAAACCGGCGATTTAAAATTCATCATGGTGGCACGAGGCTTTACCCCATACGACACATTAAAACAAAGGATAGACAACGTTTTGAAAGAATTGCAATAAAAAAGCGGTAGTATTTCTCTGCCGCTATAATTACCATTAACTGCAAAATATTATTGCTTCCGTTGTGGCCTTAGAGAAGGTTCAATTTCATCAGTCCATTTTTTATACTGGTCGGCTGTAAAAATTTCTTTTAGCTTTATATCTCTCGCATCTGCCAACTCTTTTCTTTTTGCTTGTATTGCATCCCTGTCCATGGTACCCGATGCCCTCATATCCTGCATGGCTTTTTGCTGTGCC
The DNA here is from genome assembly GCA_018268135.1 of Bacteroidota bacterium. Taxonomy (GTDB): domain Bacteria; phylum Bacteroidota; class Bacteroidia; order Chitinophagales; family Chitinophagaceae; genus Ferruginibacter. The sequence continues at coordinate 2,752 of JAFDXD010000082.1, read as the reverse complement.
AAATAAAAATCGCTGAATACACTTGTTGCTTTTGTAGTTTGATCTTCAGACAAAGCGAGTGGGGTAAGTTTTTCCATTGTTGCTTTTGTTCTTTCTTCCGGTGTTTGGCGTTGCATACCTCCTTGTGCCATTACAGAGCCTATGCTGCATATTAATGCCATGGCTCCAATGATTAGCTTCTTTTTCATACTTTTTAATTTAGATTGTTATTTATGTTTAGTTTGTAAATCTCTTCCTTTGCTCATTACTTTATATAAACTACTGTCAAATTTTATTAGTTGCTCCGGCGTACAAATATTTCTGATAGCTTTTAACTGGTTGAGCATGCTCATTTCTAATTCTTTTTGCTGCAAAGCAGAGTAAGTGGCAGCTTCACTTATTGCGCTATCGCTAAATCCTTTTTCTCCAAGCGTTTTAAATATACCTTCTTTATTTGCACGCATTTTTTCTATCAGCTTTTTTGCCACCTCATGCTGATTCGATTTTATTGAGTCAAATTTTGCCATTTGTTCTTTACTAAAGCCAATGTCATTTTGCAGGTAAGTAGTCATGGGGCTTTTTCTTTCGGGTTTTTTATTACCGGGGCTGCTAAATAAAAAAAATGCAAGCAGCACTAAATTGGCTATTAGCAAAATAGCCATAGCAATCATCAACCCTTTTTTGTTTGTATATTTCTGTATCATAAAAAAAATTATTGATTATCTACATCATACATACTTGATACATTTATAGCAAAGTCGTACTTAGTAGTAGCTGTATTTTGAGTAATGTTATTATCTGTACCCTGCTTTTGTGATACCACTATTAAATTTAAAATTAACAGGCATAATACCAATATGGCAAAAGCGGGTTTATTAAAAAATGCAAAAGCATTTGACCAAAAACCCGGAGTAGTTTCTTTTTGCAAACGGGCATTAATACGGGTAAGCAGGTAAGGCGCAGGGGCTGCTCTTTCAGCGCCGTCAAGGCTGCTAAGTGCTTGATTAATCCGGTTATTTAATTCTTCGTTTTCCATTTTATTTATTTAAAATGTAATTGATAGTATTCTTTTAAAATATCTCTTAAGTTGGCTCTGGCTCTTGATTGTAGCGACTCTACCGCTGCCACACTTATTTTCATTACTGCTGCAATCTCCGGGTTGCTCAATGCTTCTAATTTGTGTAAAATAAAAGCCAGTTTCTGCTTTTCGGGCAATTGATTGATTGCTTTAAATAAAACCGCTGCATCCTCTTTTTTATCTAATGCCACACCCGGGTGATAAAAGTTTGCAGGCTCTTCTTCTTTAGCAGAAATAAAAATCCGTTTTAATAATCCTCCATTCTTTTGACGTTGTTTAGTTTTTAAAAAATCAAGCGCTTTTGTTACAGCAATCCGGTATATCCAGGTACTCAATGCTGCTTCTTTTCTAAAACCTCCAATAGATTCATACACTTTTATAAATACTTCTTGTGTTACATCTTCTGCATCTTCTTCATTTTGCACTATTGCCAACACCGTGTTGTAAACCAACTCCTGACTGTGTACAACTATTTCTGAAAATACAGTTGTATCACCATTACTCAATCTTTCTAATAAGTCAGGCTGATTCAAAAAATTATAGCTTTAATACATTTTAAAGTTACTAAAAGCCGGGGCCAAATCCTCTCATTTCCCGATGATCTCCTTCATTTTTTCCCTGCTGCTTTGCTACTCCAAAATTTTTAAGGTTATAAGTAAATGTGAGCATAAAATACTGTTGCAATACTTTTGTTTGAGAGTCTGTAATAGTATTTGCTTCTACCACCCTTGCAATGCTTTGATTTTGTTTAAGCAAATCAAATACGGATAGCTTTAACTCACCTGCCTGGTTCTTTAATATTTTTTTCCCAATGGCAGCATTCCATAGCCAAAAACTTTGATTATTACCTGCCGATAAACCGCTGTATGATTGATTGGAAATATCATTCTTTACAAACCACCCTTTTTTATCAAGCAGGTTTATCTGAAACCCTGCTGACTGGTTTACATAATTTGTATTGGTAGCATTTAGTGCTGTAGTTTTAGTATTGTTAAAACTGGCATTGTACGATAAATTAAAATCTACATACTGACTGATATTGCTTGCAAATACTACACCGCCATTGTACACTATATTGTCTGTATTAATATTTACATAATTTGTTTGCCCCGGCAGCTTTGCATAGCTAAATCCTGCATTTAAATTAATATTGGTTTTTATGAACTTCACCGGAATGCCGTATGTAAAAAATGAACTCAGGCTTTTATACCCATCAAGATTTACCGGCTTGGTGAGCTGAGAATTTGCTTTTAACACAACGCCTTGTTGTATTACAGAATCTGCAGAAGCAATATAAATGGCATTTGAAATATAATTGCTGGCAGTGCGTAAAAAAATATTTGCAAAAAAACTTTGCCCCGTTTTGCTGTTTGTATAAGTATATCTGCCTGCTAATAAATGAGTGTATGATTGTTTTAAATAAGGGTTACCGCTACTTATTCTCAATGGGTTTGATTGGTTCACTACATCCTGCAACTGACCGATTGAAGGAAAATCTGTTGAAGCCCTGTAAAATATTCTGATAGAACTTTTAGTGCCAAATTTTTTACGCCACATAAGGTTGGGTAAAAAATTGGAAAATGACTGTTTCACCTCTGTAACAGTGGGGAAAGTACGCATACTTTTCAATAAAGAATTTTGAAAATTTACGCCAACAGAAAATTGCTCATTTCTATCAGGAACATAACGATAGCT
>JAFDXD010000081.1 GCA_018268135.1 Bacteroidota bacterium | reverse complement strand
TTACAAAAATATTTTTTAAATATGAACAACTTTGATGACTTAGAAGCATTATGGAAGGCGCCCCGGCAGCTAGACATACCGGCGGCTGATGCTATCATAAAAAAAGCTGTAAAAGAGAAAAATCAGATAGCCAGGAAAATACTGGTGCAATCATTTTGCATGTGCCTGGCATTGGCCTGTATTATTTATGTAATGTTGTTTGTGCATTTTAAATTTATCATCAGCTATATCGGTATTGCAATAATGATTATCTGTATGGTTTCCTATACAATTATACGTTTACGTCAATCTATATTTTTAAAACGGGTAGATTTTTCGCAATTACCAGCCGATCTTTTACAGCAATTTGAAAAATTTCATCAGCACCAGAAATGGATTAATACAAAAGGTGTAATGTGGTATACTATTTTTTTAAACCTCGGCTTTGCATTTTATTTTTACGAAACGGTTGCCATCACACATATAAATCTTATATGGAAAATAGTTTTCATCGTTATTTATATTTCCTGGATGTTGCTGGCAACATTATGGCTAGGTAAAAGATCAGTAAGAAAAGAACATGCGAAAACGAATGCCATTATAGAAAAATTAAAACAATTGAAAGAAGGCTTACAATAAATATCTCTTATAATTATTAGATGACACTTACAATAATTGTAATTTACATCAGTAATCTATCTAACAAAATTAAGATACATGAAGGATGAAATTATTATAGTTAAAGAGGCAGAGGCACAGGCTGTTATTGAAGAATTGGAAAATAATCTTTACGAACATAATTCAAATACTATTAACCGCCACGATGGAGCCTTATTTGCCCTCAACATTAAAAACAAAAGCCAAGAAATGATTGCTGGCATTGCCGGGTGGACATGGGCGAGCGCCTGTGAAATTACTCACCTGTGGGTAAGCAAGGCTGAAAGAAATAAAGGATTTGGCAAAAAATTATTACAGGCAGCAGAAGATATCGCCATAAAAAATGGCTGTGTAAAAATTATTATTAAAAGTTATAGCTTTCAGGCTCCCTCATTTTATGAAAATTATGGATACAAAACGGAATGCATCATCGCAGATTTTCCGAAAGGAAACCAATACCATATTTTAACTAAAGATATTGGATAAAGAGCAACAGAGAATTATTGATACCCCATAAAACCCTGCCCCATATTCCGTTTTAGAAATAAATAGTTTTTACATCAAGAATAAAAAAAATGCTGCTCATTTTCATAAGCAGCATTTATCAAAATAAAAAACAAGTAATCTAGTTATCTCCTCCCTGTCTTTTTTGAAGGATGGTCGGCCATCAATCCATTCCATACTTTTTTACCCTGAATTAATTTTACAAGGTACATGAGCCCTACAAAAAGAAAGAAGAATGGTCCGGTAAATCCGAGAATTCCGATCCATCTGCCGCCGTAAAATTTTTCCATTGGCCGTTTTAATCTTTCGGCAATTATATACATACTTGGCACCATTATTAGCGTAAGGAAGAATGCAAAAATCAGCCCGAAGATAATTGTCCAGCTCAATGGCCCCCAAAATACTACACTATCGCCTCCAAAGAAAATATGAGGGTTAAGATGCTGAAACAAGGATACAAAATCAATATTAAACCCTACTGCAAGTGGCAGCAAACCAAGCATGGTAGCCAGGGCTGTAAGCAATACGGGTATAATTCTTATTTTACCCGCAGCAATTGCTGCTGACCTTGTACGAAAGCCACGGCTACGCAATTCGTCTGTAAATTCTATCAGCAAAATACCATTTTTAATTACTATACCTGCCAGGCCAATAATTCCTACACCAAGCATAATGGTAGCAATTGTCATACCTGTAAGTGCATAGCCAATAAATACACCTATGATGGAGAAAAATATTTCTGTAAGTACTATAAATGGTTTGCTAAGTGCATTAAACTGTAATACCAATATTAAAAATATAAGTCCTAATGCTGTAAGCAATGCGCCACCCAAAAAGCTTTGTGTTTCTGCTTCCTGCTCGCCCTGGCCTGTTTGCTTAATGCTAACGGTAGCAGGTATTTTTGACTTTGATTTAAAATCTGTTATTTCAACTGCAAGCTTTTGGTTAACATCTTTTACCATACTTGGGTCAAGCACATTTGATTGCAATTGTATGGTGCGTTTCACATTTTTTCTGGCAATAGCGCCGGAGGTATTGGTATAGTCGAGTGTAGCAATGGCGCTCAGCGGAATAGATTTTACACTCATGGTATTCATATCCATAAATGTCATTCTTGTATTCATCAAATCCGTTACATTTTTTGCTGAATAATCTTCTGAACGCAATTGAATTTTATATTCGTCTTCACCAATTTTTAATTTGCTTACTTCTTTACCAAAAATTGCCGTACGAATTTCCATACCTACCTGAGCGGTGCTAAGGCCTTCTGCCATTACTTTTTCCCGGTCTATATTTACCGTTATTTCGGGGCTATTGAGGTCTACATCCATGTGCAGGTTTTCGATACCATATATTTGGTTGGTGTCAAGATAATTAGAAAGATTGGTAGCCACTTTGGCTATTTCATCAAAATTATCGCCTGCTATTTCAATATTTACCGGAGGGTCGGTTGGCGGGCCTGCATCTTCTTGCGCCACTTCAATACTGGCGCCAGGTATGCCTTTCATCTGGGTTCGTATTTCATCTAAATAAGGTTTGGTATGCTTGCCGTTTCTTTGTGCATACTCTACAAACGATACTTGTATGCGCCCAAGGTTTGGTTGAATACTCCGGTTATTATCTCTTGGGTTATTGGCACTATTTGCTACGTTAGTAATAATACTTTCTACTATTCCTCCTGGCTTATCAGGCAGTTCGTCTTTTAAAATTTTCTGTACCCTTCCTTCAAGAATATGTGTAACACTGTCTGTTTTTTCTACAGCAGTACCCACGGGCATTTTTAAATACACGTAAATAAAATTTGGGTCGCCACTTGGAAAAAACGTTTGTTTATTTCCTCTTAGCGCCAACAAACCCAATGATACAGGAAACAATACAAACAAGCTTACTAATGCCCATGCCGGCCTTGAGCCCTGCAATATCCATTTTAAAAGATTTTCATAATGGTTCATCAGCCAGGGCAAAATCCTGTTTTGAAAGACATGTATAATATTGCGAAATACATAGCGGTTAAGTACTGCAAGTATGGCCAAAAACAAAAGGAAATTTCCGAAGCCATGCCAACCGGCAAAATTGAAGAGTATGCCAAAAGCAATAGCCAACCAAAACCACCATTTTTTAAATAATAAAGATTTTTCTTCTTCAAACTCTTTGCCTTCTTTTTTCATAAAGCTCACGGCAAATACAGGATTAAAAATAAAGGCTACTATTAATGATGCTGCCAGTGTAAGGATGAGCATGGTAGGCAGGTAAATCATAAACTTACCAATAATGCCTTTCCAAAATAGCAGGGGAAAAAATGGTGCAAGAGTAGTAGCCGTACCTGCCAGCACCGGTATAAATATTTCGCCGGCTGCTTCTTTGGCGCTTCGTACTATGGGCACTTTGCCATTGTTATAAATACGATGCGTATTTTCTATTACCACAATTGCATCATCTACAATAATACCTAAGCCAAACAGTAAAGCAAACAGTACAATAAAATTGAGTGTAACAGGTGTACCTACCACTGCATCTGCAATAGGCAAAAACATAAAGGCAACAAAAATGCTCAATGGCACACTAAGCGCAACAAAGAACGCATTGGTTACCCCCATAAAAAACATTAATATTACCAATACCAGTACAAATCCTATAATGATAGTATTAACCAGATCATGAAAAGAAGTGGCAGTAGCTTTACTTTGGTCGCCGGTAATTACTACGTTAAGATTCTTAGGGATATCCTCATCTTTCTTCATCTGCTCTACAATATCTTTTACTTTACCGGCTGTAGTGATTAAGTTTTCGCCTGCACGCTTTATGATATTAAGTGTTACTACATTTTTACCATCAAGCCTGGCATAGCTGTCTTTTTCTTTTACGGTATCTTTAAGCTCTGCAATATCTTTTAAATATACGGTAGCACCTCTTGCGCTGCTGCGAACAATAATATTTTGTAAATCGAGCGCCGAAGTAAATTGTCCTTTTACTTTTAAAGTTCTTTTTTGTCCTCCGGTTTCTATCAGCCCACCGGTGATGTCATGGTTTTC
>JAFDXD010000080.1 GCA_018268135.1 Bacteroidota bacterium | reverse complement strand
GGCGCACCGGCAGCATTAAATGCTTCGGCTACTGCCGGAACTATTTCTTGTAATGGCAGCAATACTACTGTTACCGTATCAGCAACAGGTGGCACTCAGCCTTATACGGGTACAGGCACATTTACTGTAACTGCCGGTACTTATAACTATACAGTAACTGATGCAGGCGGGCAAACTGCTACTACATCTATCACTGTTTCTCAACCTACATTGCTAACATTAAGTGTATCTGCAGGTACTATTAATACTTATGGTGGTACTACTACTATTACTGCAAATGCTAATGGCGGCACAGCAGCTTATACTTACAAATTAAATAATGGAAGTTACCAGGCATCTAACGTATTTAATAATGTAGCTTCTGGCAGTTATACTATTACCGTAAAAGATGCTAATGGATGTACTCAATCTAAATCTATCAATATTACTGAACCAGCAGCGCCTTCTGCATTAAATATAAATGTAACAGCTGGTACAATATCTTGCTATGGAAGTACTACTACTGTTACTGTAACTGCAAGTGGCGGTACAGCACCATACTCTGGCGTAGGCACTTTTACAAAAACAGCCGGTACTTATTCCTATACTGTTACAGATGCTGCAGGAGTAAAAGCTACTAAATCAATTACACTTACTCAACCGGAAGTATTAAATGCAAGTATTGCTGTAGGTGCCATACAGTCTTATGGTGGTACTACCAATCTTACAATAACTGCAACCGGCGGAACTGCACCATATCAGTATAGTGTAAGTGCAAGCTCTTTCCAAAGTCAAAATAGTTTTAGCAGTATAAAAGCCGGAAGCTATACAGTAGTGGTAAAAGATGCTAAAGGATGCACTTCTACTAAAGTAATATCTGTTAGTCAACCTGCAGAGCAAATAAGTATTAATACTAAAACAAAAGCAGCAGGATGTGCAGGTGGAGCTGATGGAAGCATTGAAGTATCTGTAAAATCTGGCGGTACAGGGCCATACACATACAATATTAATAATGGATCCTTTGGAAACTCTAATTCATTCGCTAATTTAATTGCCGGAACATACAAAGTGTCTGTAAAAGATTCAAAAGGATTGGTATCATCTACCAACGTTGCTATTGCAGATGGCACTCGTAAGTGTAAAGCAATTTACTTAACAGCATTTCCAAATCCTACTACCACTGAGTTTTCGGTAAATATTGAAAGTGATGATAGCAAAAATGATGTTTATATTACCGTAATTAATTTACTCGGACAAAAAGTGTATTCTGCTATTGGAAAAATAAATCAAAAAATTACATTTGGAAGAGAGTTTAAAGCAGGAACTTATATTTTAAGAGTAAAACAAGGAAGCTATAGCGAAACAGTAAAACTTATAAAGTTTAAATAGAGAAAAATCTAAATACACGGTTGAATAAAAAATCCCAATTGTTTTACAGTTGGGATTTTTTTTACCTATATAATTATTTATTTAGAAATTGGTATTAATTTTAGCTATTAAGCTCAACTAATCAGCTCTAATAGAATACTAAATGAAGCATTTTACCTTTCTTTTATTCCTTTTCATTGCATCTAATTGCCTTGCTACTAACTATTATATTTCTACTTCAGGAAATGATTCAAATACCGGCACCAGTAAAACCTCTCCCTGGGCGAGTTTGGAAAAATTAAATGCATCAGTAGAAATCATTAAGCCTGGCGATAGTATTTTATTTAAAAGAGGAGACTCTTTTAAGGGAATATTATCCTGGAACAAATCAGGAACTGCATTAGCTCCCATTGTATTTTCAACTTATGGCACAGGCAATAAGCCCATTTTTCAATATCCCAAAGAATTAAAAATACCGGTTACAGAAAGAATACTTTTTAATATGTTAGCTGATTATCTCATCATGGACGGGCTAAATATTACTGATTTAGATTTTCCGGTAAAAGATAAAGTAACTGCCGCTAATTGCGGTATTGCAATATGTATTGGTAGTGCAGAAAATATAATGAGCAATCACTGCGTTATCAAAAACTGCGACATGAGCAATATTGGGATGGGTATAGTAATTTACGGGAACTCTAATGAAGTAGATTCTTGCAGCATTACAGATTTAAAAAATTTAAAAAATACAGAAGGCATTCCTGGAGATGCAGCATCATTTGACGATGATTACGGAGCAAATGGTGTAACCATTACCGGCAACTTAAATAGTATTACACATAATTATTTTAGTGGCAATTGGGCTACCAGTTACGATTATGGATTTAATGGAGGAGCCATTGAAGCATTTGGCACTACCAGCAGAAATAAAATAATGTATAACACCATTATTGATTGCAATGGAATTATGGAATTTGGAAGTGCACATGGGGGAGTAGCAGCCTATAATTTAATCGCCTATAATTTGATGATCAATAATGGCATGTTGTCCTGGGTAAATACTGATGGGAGATTTGCTATACAGGTTTCCAATGTACAGTATATCAATAACACTATTATTGATATTAATAACAGGTTTAAAGATAATGGCTTGTTTGGATTTAGTGGAGCTCCGCAAGCTGATACCGTATTTAATATTAAAAATAATATTTTTTATATCGGCTCAGGGCTGTCTATTTTAAAGCAGGGTAGTGATGAAGATAAAGTTTCTCACCGTAATAATGTTTACAGGCTATTTAATAATAGTGTAACCAATTTTTCACTTAATTCTTCAGAAATATTAACGGATTTGCCCATATTTAAATCTACTAACGGTAACGACCCCACTAAATGGGATTGCTCTTTACTGATGAATAGCCCGGCTATTAAATTTGGGGCAGCTACAGGCATAGAGTCAGATTTTAATGGCACGACCATCCATAATCTTTCTGCGCCCGATGCAGGTTATGTAGAAAGTGTTGTTTCTTTTTCTTTAAGAGACTTTAAGTTTACTGCAAAAGATTTTTTTAAAATCCTCTTTGCCATCATATTTTGTATTCCTCTAAATATTGTATTAAATGAGTAAATTTTTAGGAGGCTTTTAAATTAACTCCTGAAACTTTAGTAAGAAAACTATTTGCATTGGATGATTGTATAAAAATAAAATTATTAATATACACACCTCTTCGCTCATAATTATCTTTCCAGGTTCCAATGTTATTACTATTTTGATGCACAACGCTGTTAAATTCAGCGATTGGCTTTAAGATGCCATCAATAATAAAGAAACATTCGTAGCCAAATTGTTTTAAGTAAGCAGGCACATCTTTTACGGCATTCTCTTTATGCCTGTCTTCTATTTCAATTAAAAAATTAGGTAAATTTTTTCTGATTGTTTGCTCTGCACCTTTTAGTACAGCCATTTCGTGGCCTTCCACATCAATTTTTATGAAACCAATATTGCTATAATTGAAATCATCCAGTTTTTTTATTTTAACTTTCACACCGGTCTTTTCAGTAGCTTCTTCATCTTCCAATATATTGGCTTCTTCAATTGTACTTCTGCCCGGGTCTTTTACCAGCATTCTTAATACGGCTTCACCATCTTTGTCAGAAAGGGCCACGCTTTCAATTGTTGCATTTTTAGCACCTACAGATTTTATCATACTTTTTAAATCAACCACCGCATCGGGGATGGGCTCAAAAGCAATACAATCTTTGGAATAATCTACTAAATGCATAATAAATAAGCCACCTGCAGCTCCAATGTCAAGAGAAGTTTTTTGAGGATCGGCTAAATAGGGTAGCAGGTGCAATTCTACTTCTTCAAAATTATGCTTAAAGTAATTTACTTTTCTTCGCCAATACATGCCGGGCACTACTTCTTTAGCTACTTTATTCAATATATCTTTTGCAAACTGTGGTAAAAGACTCATTTTATATTTGTTTGATTTTTTAAAATTGATTTAGATTGTATAACCGATTTTTTATTTTGTGCAATATAATTCAATTCCTCTTCGGGGTATTTTAAGCTAAACAGCCACCACATATTTAATCTTAAACAGGTGTTATAAACCACCATACATATAAATATTGCCGCAGGCCATACAATAAGAGTTAGCAAAAGAGCATCTGACACCCCTGCCACTTTTACAAGGAAGAGCCTTACTATTGAAATTGCGATTATTTGTACACAATAAATATGTACAGAATGATAGCCAACTACTCTAATAAATGGCCATATATTAAATTTACTCATGGTAAATGAAATACAAATTGAAAATGCACAACCAATTACAGCAACCAATAAAAAGAAGTAGGGCATATCATGCTCTACAAAATATGTATCGCCGTTTTGTAAATTTAATTTTGTAAAAAAATATTGTACTATTAAAAAAACTATAAATAATGGAATAAATAATTTCCATGATGAAAAGTATTTAGCTTTTTCTGTATTCATCATAAATTGTGAAACAGCATCGCCTAAAGCAAAAAATACATAGTATTGAAGAATATCCATTGCAAAGCCCAGGTTGATATGGTGCGACCTCACTATATTTAAAATCACATACAATATTGAGCCTAAAATAAGTTGGTGCCCAAGCTTTAGATGAAGTTTTATTTTACAAAATGAATACAACACACCCACACAAAACAGGGCATTGAGATACCAAAACTGTCCTGTTCTTCTGGGGTCAATTATCAGGTACAAAAAACTCTTTGCATTCATCTCTGAATTGGTGTAGGCAGAAAAAAATATTTGCAATGATATTTGAATAACCCCCCATACCAATAGGGGATAAAGAATGGTTTTAACCCGGTTATTTATATATGCAGGCAATCCTCGCTTTTGTAAACTACGTGATACAAAAATGCCCGAAGCAATAAAAAATAAGGGCATTCTAAACCCGGATAAATAAACATTAATATATTCTAAAAATGGATACTGATTTAAGTTAACTCCCGACCTCTCAAGGCTTTCAAAGCAGTGCCTGTATGTTACCAGGATGATGCTAATACCCCTGTCATAGTCAATCCACCCATGCCTTTTATTGCTGAGTATGTAACCCGAATTAAAAAATTTCATGTCTTTTTGTAATATTTTTTAAAAATTAATATGCATTTTTTTCACCTCTAAAAACATTGTACACTGTAAGAAACATTATTCTCACATCCAGCCATATATTCCAGTTTTCAAGATACCATAAATCGTTTGAAACTCTTTTTTTAATCTGTTCAGGATTTGTTATTTCACCCCTGAAACCATTTACCTGAGCCCAACCTGTAATTCCCGGTTTTAAAAATTGCCTAATCATGTACTGATCTACTATTTTAGAGTAATCTGATGTATGCTTTACCATGTGTGGCCTTGGGCCTACCAGGCTCATATCGCCTCTTAATACATTTATAAACTGTGGAAATTCGTCTAAACTGGTACGCCTGATAAACTTCCCAATTTTAGTAATTCTCATATCGCCTTTTGTTGCCTGTTTTTGGTCGGCATCTTTATTCACTTTCATGCTTCTAAATTTTAAGCAACGAAATGTTTTATTATTTTTACCCGAACGCAACTGCGAAAAAAATACTGGCCCACGTGATTCTAGTATGATTAATAAACCCAAGATAGGGATTAGCCAGGATAGAATAAATATGGTAACAAGTAAACTAACACTTATATCAAATATTCTTTTTTTAAGCCGGTTTCCTACATCTTCCAAAGGCTCACTTCGTAAAGATAAAATTGGTAAATCTTTTACATAATCAATGATAACCGGCTTACTAAAAAAGAATGATAGATTTGGCACCACTTTAAAGCGCACACATTCCATTTCTGCCTGATGCATTAACTTATATACATATTCATTTTGTTCCGGTGTAATGGTTGAATATATTTCCTGTACATCCAAATCTTTAGCTACCTGTATAATATGCCTGATATCAGACAAGATTGGATAAGTAGTAAGCTCAGTTACATTTTTTTCATCTTCAATAAATCCTAGCAAATGTGTGTTGATACCTTCTTCCTCAAAGTATGAAGCCAGTTTTTTAGCCGTATCATTATAACCCAGTATTATCACATTATTGAAAAATGAATCTTGCTTCTTAAAATATTTTTTTATACCGAGATATAAAAACCTATTGAGAAATAAACCAATACCAAAACTTATTACCATGATAATGATAAACAACCTTGACACTTCAAACTCTCTTGAAAAAAACAGGTAAATTAATATCAAAATTATCCACACCAGATATACCTGTACAGTTCGTTTTGTAAAAGATTCAAAATGCAAAATAATAACTTCAGAATAGGTGCCAAACAAAAAAGAGAGCAATAACCAAAAGGTGTTTAAAAACATCCAAAAGGCAAGATAGGCGCTGAAATAGCCAATTCCAATGCGTTTATCAAATATCAAATATATCAGGGCAAAGCATATATTTAATATTACCACATCCAGCAATACCAGCGATAATTGTAAATACCTTTTAAATTGCTTGTTCATAATAAATAAATACCTAAAGGGCTTTGTTTAATTTCTGTTATAAATTGATATTAAATTTTCTACAATACGATCGGAAGCTTTTCCATCCCAAAATTTGGGAATACTTCCTTTTTTCCATTGTCCATCCATTATTTCTTTTACACATTCTTTTAATTTTAAGAGGTCGTCGCCAATTAGTTCATTGGTTCCAAGCTCAATTGTTTCGGGCCGCTCTGTAGAAGTTCTTAAAGTAAGGCAGGGAATATGCAATACGGTAGCCTCTTCTGTAATGCCGCCAGAATCTGTAATGATGCCCTTTGCATTTTTTACTAAGTAAATAAATTCCAGATAGCCTTGTGGTTCAATAATTAATAAATTTTTCTTTTCAAAAATTAAATTGTCGAGCATGTGTTTGGTACGTGGGTGTACCGGAAACAAAACAGGTACATCCATGGCAGATTCATTTACTGCTTCTAAAATATTCTTCAATTTTTCTCCATCATCCACATTAGATGGCCGATGCAAAGTCAATAAAAAATATCCATTTTCTTGAAGATTCATTTCTTGCCAAAACAACGGCTGCTTAACCTTATCAAGGTTTTGGTACAATGTATCTATCATAGTATTGCCTACAAAATGAATGGAAGAAGCAGGCGCCTGATGCGCAAGTAAATTTTTATTGGCTATTTCGCTGGTTGTAAAAAAATGGTTGCAAATAGAATCCGTTACTATTCGATTAATTTCTTCAGGCATTGTCATATCTCCCGATCTTATTCCAGCTTCTACGTGTACTACATCTACACACAATTTTTTGGCTGTAATAGTACAAGCCATGGTAGATGTAACATCGCCTACAACTAATACTGCGGAAGGACGGTTTTCTGTAAGCTCTTTTTCAAACTTTATCATAATAGCAGCCGTTTGCTCTGCCTGTGTACCTCCACCACATTCTAAGTTAATATCAGGAGCAGGAATACCAAGCTGTTCAAAAAAATCGCCACTCATTTTTTTATCATAATGCTGCCCTGTATGTACAAGCCTGAAATGGATATTGGCGCCATTGGCTTTAGCCTGTTGTATAGATTTAATGATGGGTGCTATTTTCATAAAATTTGGCCTTGCACCTGCTACTATTGTTATTAACATACCTGTTATTTACTTTTTTTTGAAAATGATTGTTTTAGTTTTTGTTTCAATACCAGGTAAATAAATTTTGAATTTCCTACAAGGTATCTTTTCCACATTCTTTTGGGTTCTTGCGCAAACCTGTAAAACCACTCCATTCCAATTTTTTGCATCCATTTAGGGGCACGCTTTGTAAAACCTGCTACTACGTCAAATGTACCACCAACGCCCATGGTAAAATTTACTTTTGATAATAAATTACGATGAGCATACATAAAGTTTTCTTTTTTAGGAGAAGTGATAGCTACAAAAAGCAACTGTGCCCCACTGTCTGCAATTTGCTTGGCTACTGATTCTTCTTCTTCCATTTTAAAATAACCATTTCTAAAACCTGCTATAATGCTTTCGCCAAACGCTTCTTTATAATTAGACACTACTTTACTCACTATTTCTTCTTTTGCCCCCAAAAAAAAGCATTTATATTTTTTCTCTGCTGCAAGTTTTACCAACTCCTGCATCAAATCTGCTCCTGCTACTCTCTCTGGCAAATAACTTCCTAATAATCTTGCGCCCCATACTACAGCCTGACCATCAGCATTTATAATATCGCAACTTATTACACTTTCGAGTAATTGCTTATCTGTTTGCATTGATACCACTTTGCCGGCATTAATCACTACATGGTTAATCCTGTTGCCGGTTTGTATTGCTTCATCAATAATCTGTACCGTTTGTTGCATTGTCAATGCATCTACAGGAATTCCCAAAAAATTAACTCTTGCTGTTTTCATTTCCTATACGCTTTTATTCTTTGATTAAAAAGTATTGGCTAAATGCATAAAACATCCAGGCTTGCGACCAACGCATATACGCAATTTTAGAGGTGAAATATTTATTTATTTGGTAATAAAAATATCCTTTTTCATTTTGCATATTTCCAATTGTCCAACTAAGCACTTTGTCCATTACCTCTTTATATTCTGTTTCTTTTTTTAATTTTTTAATAGTAATAATCAGTTGTGAAGGCGCATGAATATCAATCGGGTACGTGCTATTGTTATAATATTTAGGTATGCCTTCTTCTGTAAAAAATGTATTGATATAATATTTAAAGCCTTTTTCAATTGCAGTCTTTAATGATGTGTCTCCCGTATATTTCATATAGTCGTACAAACACTCAAGGTTATACCCTGTATGAAAATTATCAATCCATTGATGAAAAGGTAAAGTACCATAAGCCCATGCGCCATTTGCTTGCTGATAGTTGATACAAAAATTTACAGATTTTTTTGCTTCTTCTAATAATATTTCTTCTCCGGTAATAGCGTATAATCTTGCTAGTAACCTGCTGCCTAATAAAGAAGCATTAAAAACAACACTTTTATCTAATGGGGAATAAGAGAATGAAAAATTACCCTTATCATCATAAGTTCTATTTAAGTCTTTTAAAAAAAAATTGCAGGTACTACGGGCAATAGTTACTAATTTTTCTTCTTTTGTAATTGCAAAGGCATCAAGCAGGGCATTGGCAATAAATGAAGAAGCCACCACCGTAGGCATTCCTTTTGGTTGAAAAAATGCTCTTGCCTCCCAATCAAAGTTGTAACCCCAGCAACTACCCGAATATCCCTCACTTACTGTTGCCTGTATTTGTTGCACAAAAAAATTAATTTTATCTAAATATTCTTTGCAGGGTTTATTCTTGTATAAATTGCAGTAGCCAGATAAAAACAATCCCAAAGCTTTAGGGTTATAATCTTTTTTTACGCCTACAATTGTTCTGAAATTAATAGGAGAGCGTTTAAAAAACTGTATCCATGCTAAACGTGCATACCGGTTATTTTTAAT
>JAFDXD010000007.1 GCA_018268135.1 Bacteroidota bacterium | reverse complement strand
TTATATTGCATTTGATGTTTGGAAAATCTTCAAAATATTTTTGAGAATAGCTGCGAATATAGGCCACCATATTTTCAAAAGAGTCGTTGGTGCTGCTCATACTCCAAATAATGGCGTTCATCTTATCAATTAATTCACTGGCGGAAGTTGAAATTTTATCTAGCTCTGGTATGCCCGGGCTGCCAAGTTTGGTTTTAGCTAACTCGCTGTATAAACGAATGCTGGTCATGCCGGCGCCAAGGTCGTCGTGCATATCTGCACTAATCCTGTTGCGTACTTCCTGCTGGGCGCTAATGATAGCCAATTGTGTTTCAAATCCTTTTTTTTCTACTTCCAATTTCATAGCTTCCTGCTCCTTTACTCCATCTATTAGCTCTTTCCTGTTTTTATAAGTCAAGCCTAGTAGAAAAAACACAACAGATGCAATTACCCCCATTTCAAAATAAAAGATGGGAGCAGTAAGAATAAACTCTGTTGATACCCCCGTTAATATCAGGATAAAAGAAATGATGGATAAAAATATTTGCGCTGCGGTACCTATGGCCAGATAATTCATCAAAGTATTTCTACGGTATAAGGCTACTACAATGTATATGAGGGCAGCTACCAACATTACTATTTTTGATAAATTTTCAATTCTATATTGCCAGGTAAAATTGTCTGTAAAAAAATATAAAAGAGAAAATACACTTATTAAAATGAGTAAAACTAATTGCTCTGCCCATAAAAAGCGGTCGAGCATTGGATATATTACCCTTGTGTTTAAAAATTTTCGGGTAAATGCCAGGTAAAATACGGTACCTACAATTAATAAAAACAAATCGAAATAACCTACAAAAAAAACTTTAAACCAATCAGCACTCCTTGATAAATAGGGTGTAAGAAAAATGAGGAGAAACATACAAGTTGTGTAAATACAATTGTAAATAAATTCTCTCTTATAAGTAATGACATAATTTACAAGGGTAAATAATATCATCATTACCAATACTCCACTTAATATAAAGCCAACAGTTTTTTTATCATTAAGCGTTTTATTTATCTCCATTTTAAAAAACGGCAAAAAAGATCTTGTAATCAGGTCAGAAGAAATGGTATTAAAAATGGTTTTGCAAAACTCGAGCCTTACTACATAAGTTGTACTTTGCCCAGGCGGTATCTTTAAGCTTATAAATCCGGAGTTTTTGCCGGAAAAGTCAATAGGTTGCAAATGACCTTCCTCCGATTTACTATACAAATCAAGTTTGCTGAACAAGCTTCCGGGAAAATAAAAGAGTTGAATGGTGCCGGAGCTGCTATTTTTAAGTTTGAATGCAACATAAATTGGGTAAATCACCAAATGCCCGGGTATGCTATTCTTTCTTGCAAAATTGTGCAAGGCCACAAATTTTTGAGAAGGCACTTGTTCTAACGGAGTAAAAGGGCGGTCAAGTACGCTGTCAAAAAAAAGCAATGTTCGCTCCTGTATAGATTCTGAGTTTACAATAGTACTTACTTCTACAGCCATGCTATCAGGTATTACCTGTGAGATAGCGCCATAGCCTGTCAGCAATAAGCTAATAATAAAAAATATTTTTTTCAAAAGAACAGCTTTACTGTCAAACCTACATAAATTCGTTGAAATTGCGCAGTAAATTTGTTTGTGCCTGTTTTTTTGTGCAGTGCAGTATTTATTATCTTTGTAACCAATGGCAACCAAAGCAAAATCAATAAAAGCAAACAGCAAAGCTGCTGATACGCTGAAGAAGGATAAGGAAGAAAAAGTGCAAATGAAACATCTTTTAAAAGATGAACGCACACACAAAATTGCAGGAAGTATATTTATCCTGTTCTCTATTTTGTTTTTCATAGCTTTTACCTCTTATTTATTTACCTGGGATGAAGATCAGGATAAGGTTTTTAAGGAAGGCTTTAAACTATTGCTTGGCACAGATACAAAAGTGGCCAACCTGATGGGTACATTTGGAGCATATATTTCTCATTTTTTTATTTACAAGGGATTTGGCATAGCCTCATATTTAATCTGTAGTTTTTTCTTTGTAGTGGGGGTTAATCTTTTTTTTGGCAAAAAAATATTTTCCATCAGCAGAAATATTAAATACCTGTTGGTAGGGCTTCCACTTATTAGTATTGCGGCATCGGTATTATTGGGTGGGCAACAATTTGCCTGGGGCGGAGCAGTAGGGGATATGTGTAAAGATTATTTATACAAAACCATTGGCGAGGTAGGTACTATTGCCGTATTAGCAGTTTCTATTTTAGGATATATTATCTGGAGGTTTAACCCTAAGTTTTCATTGCCCCAAACTGCCAGGGCAGCAAATAATGATACTACTGATACTGAAGATACAGAAGATGCCAACACGTCGCCCGAAGCTTCATTAATTATAGATACTAATGAAAAAAATGCAACAGGAAATTCTGTAAAGCAAAATAATGGTACCATTAATATTCCCAACCATACACCGGGTTTTGAACATAAGCTTGAAATGGTTGAAAAGGAAGAAGCTACTCAAACTGCATCGCCTGCAATGGAGGAGGAAGAAGAAGATGAAAAGCCTGTAGAAGCAGAAGTTAAGAAGGCTCCTACTACAATTGCCCCAGCCAGCGGATTGGAGTTAGAAATAAAAACTGCGGGTGATGAACCAGATGAAGAAGATGATGAGCCTGTAACATCTTCAAAAATTTCTACACTAAAGCCCTATGATCCTATTCTTGATTTGAGAGATTATAAATACCCATCTATAGAATTGTTGGAAAATCACGGCAGTGAAAAAATTGTACAAGACCCCACAGAGTTAGAAAATAATAAAAACCAGATCATCAACACTCTGAAAAATTATGATATTAATATTCAAAAAATATCTGCTACTGTAGGGCCTACGGTTACATTGTATGAAATTATACCTGCTGCGGGGGTGCGTATATCACGTATTAAAAACCTGGAAGATGATATAGCGCTAAGCCTTGCTGCGCTTGGCATCCGTATTATTGCCCCCATACCGGGCAAGGGTACCATTGGTATTGAAGTGCCCAATGCACGCAAAACTATTGTGAGCATGCGTACCTTATTATCTGATGAAAAATTTACCAATAGTAATTTTTCGCTGCCCATAGCAATTGGGAAAAAAATTGATAACACTAATTTTATAGTGGACCTGGCAAGCATGCCTCACTTGTTAATGGCAGGTGCTACCGGCCAGGGTAAATCTGTTGGGCTCAATGCTATCCTTGTTTCATTGCTGTATAAAAAACATCCTTCGCAATTAAAATTTGTATTAATAGATCCCAAAAAAGTAGAGCTAAGTATTTATAAAACTATTGAAAGGCATTTTTTGGCAAAACTGCCCGGCGAAGAAGATGCTATTATTACGGATACTAAAAAAGTAGTGCACACCCTCAATGCCATGTGTATTGAGATGGATAACCGCTACGATTTATTGAAAGAGGCCGGATGCAGAAATATAAGAGAGTATAATGAAAAATTTATAGCCCGCAAGCTAAACCCCGAAAAAGGCCACCAGTTTTTACCATTTATAGTATTGGTGGTAGATGAGTTTGCCGATTTGATAATGACTGCCGGCAAAGAGGTAGAAATGCCTATTGCCCGCCTGGCACAGTTGGCAAGGGCGGTAGGTATGCACTTAATTATAGCTACTCAACGGCCTTCTGTAAATATAATTACCGGTACTATTAAAGCAAATTTTCCGGCTCGTATAGCCTTTAAGGTTAGTAGCAAAATAGATAGCCGCACTATATTGGATGCCGGTGGCGCAGAGCAGTTGATAGGTAAAGGTGATATGCTGATAAGTTATAATGGTGATATAGTACGACTGCAATGTGCATTTGTAGATACACCTGAGGTAGATAAAATAGTTGATTTTATTAGCGATCAGCGTGGTTATGCCCAGGCATTTTTACTGCCGGAATATATTGATGAAAAAGACGCAGATGGAAAAGAATTTGATGTGAATGATAAGGATGCCCTTTTTGAAGATGCCGCCAGATTGATTGTGAGCAGCCAAAGTGGAAGCACTTCGCTATTGCAACGCCGTATGAAATTGGGCTACAACCGGGCAGGCAGGCTGATGGATCAGTTAGAGGCCGCCGGGATAGTTGGCGCCAGCCAGGGTAGCAAGGTGAGAGATGTATTAATAAAAACGGATGCAGACCTGCAGCAGTTTTTGAATGAAAAATTGTAAGGTAACGTTGCTTTTTTTATCGCTTTGATAAAAGCTGAATGAGGCGGTACTGTACAAGTGTGCGACGCCAATAATGCCGGGTAATGATAATATGCCGGGCTAAAAAATATAATATTGTAATTATAGAAATGTCGAAATATTTAATAATCGGTATTGGAAATATTGGAAATGAATATGCTAATACCCGTCACAATATTGGCTTTGATGTGGTAAATGCATTTGTATTAAAACATGGAGGCCATTTTGAGAACAGCCGCCTGGCTTATGTAGCCGAAGTAAAATGGAAGGGCAGGCAGTTTATATGTATTTGCCCCACTACTTATGTAAACCTGAGCGGAAAAGCCTTTAAGTACTGGATGGATAAAGAAAAAATTCCGGTGGAGAATACGCTGACCATTGTAGATGATTTGGCTCTGCCGATAGAAAAACTTCGTTTACGGGCAAGCGGTAGTGCCGCCGGGCATAATGGGCTTAGAGATATAGAGGCAAGTATTGGTACTGCTGCTTATGCCAAACTCAGGTTTGGGATAGGTAATCAATTTCCTAAGGGGATGCAGGCAGCATTTGTACTGAGTAAATGGAAGCCGGATGAATGGCCTCTGGTAAAATTAAAAATAGATAAATGTGTAGAGATAATTGAAAGCTTTGCCACACTTGGAGTAGAACGTACTATGAGCCTTGTAAATAATCTTTCCTTTACATTGTAGGAATAAATAAGTGTGTTAGTGGATTTTATTATCTGATTTTGTTTATTTTCGTAAGCCAAACCCTAATAACACTAAATCAAAGTGGAATATGAAGATAATATGTATTGGTAGAAACTACGCCGACCATGCTAAAGAGCTGGGAAATGAAATACCGGATGAGCCGGTAATTTTTATGAAGCCCAAAAGTGCGCTTTTGCAATCGCATACGCCATTTTATTACCCTGAGTTTACAAATGAACTGCACTACGAATGTGAATTGGTATTGAGGGTTTGCAAAAATGGGAAATATATTCAGGAAAAGCATGCTTCTAATTATTATAATGGTATTGCAGTAGGTATAGATTTTACGGCAAGAGATATACAGGAAGAATGTAAAAAGAAAGGCCTTCCCTGGGAAAAAGCAAAAGCTTTTGATAACTCAGCAGCAGTAGGTAAGTTTGTGGATATTACTCCAGATTTTAAAAAATCGAAAATAAATTTTTCCTTAAAGCTCAATCAGGAGGAAGTGCAAAAAGGCAATTCTGCCGATATGATATTTAATTTTGACAGCCTGGTATCTCATATTTCAAATTATTTTTCATTAAATATTGGAGATATTATTTTTACCGGAACCCCTGCCGGTGTAGGGGAGTGTGTGGTGGGCGATGTATTGGATTGCTATCTTAATGCTGAGCAAATGCTGACAGTAGAAGTAAAATAATTTTTTTTAAAATAAATAGCTACCCCTTTTTGATATACAAAAAGGGATTTTTTTTGCCCGTTACAACCGTTCATCCTTATTAACTTGTGCCTGCATTAGTTTGAAATTATTTTTAGTAGATAAAAATAACTTCTTATGAAATGTACAAAATTACTAGTAGCATTTTTGTTGCTTTTAGCAAGCAATGGCAAGGCTCAAGGCCTTACTACACTGCCCGATGGCGGAAATAAAAAAGCAAGCGTAAGCGAATTAATTGGTATTACAGACGTGGTAATTCATTATGACAGGCCGGGTGTGAAAGGGCGTGAGGGAAAAATTTGGGGCGGTCTTGTACCTTATGGATTTAACGATTTGGGATTTGGTACCAGCAAAGCTTCCCCATGGCGGGCTGGCGCTAATGAGAATACTACCATTAGTTTTACTACAGATGTAGAAATAAACGGACAACCGCTTGCAGCCGGAGTGTACGGGCTTTCTTTGGCAATGAAAGAAGATGGGGCTACCGTAATTTTTAGCCACAATGCTACCTCCTGGGGTTCTTTTTTTTATGATCCAAAAGATGATGCACTACGGGTAGAAGTAAAATCTGAAAAAACGAAAGAAGAAACAGAGAGGTTAACTTACGAGTTTTCGAATCAAACAGAAAATAGCGCCCGGGTATCTATGTGCTGGGAGTATTTAAGAGTACCATTTACCGTATCGGTAGATTATGTAAAAACACAAATGGAATCCTTTAGACGAGAATTAAAATCGAACAAAGGGTTTAGATGGGAAGCCTGGGTACAGGCTGCAAATTTTGCAGTAGCACGCCATACAAATTTAGATGAAGCGCTTGCCTGGAGCAACTATGCCATAGAGGGGCCATTTGTTGGCCAGAAAAATTTTAATACACTAAGTTGCAAAGCATCTGTATTATCTGCGCTTGGCCGGGCAGACGAAGCTGCTTCTTTGATGAAGGAAGCCTTGCCATTGGCCAACATGGTAGAATTGCACAATTATGGAAGGCAGCTTGTTGCCGAAAAGAAATTTAAAGAGGCTATGGATGCTTTTAAACTAAATGCACAAAAAAATCCAAATGTATTTACCACTAATGTGGGATTAATGAGAGGGTACTCAGCAAATGGAGATTTTAAAACGGCATTAAAATATGCAAAAATGGCTTTGCCTCAGGCGCCTGATGCACTTAATAAAAATGCCTTAACAGGTTATATACAAAAGTTGGGAGAAGGCAAAGATGTCAATTAAATAATTTATGGTAATTAAGAAGCCCCGGTAAGTTATTGCCGGGGCTTTTAAATTTAATCTTCATAAAAATTGATGAGGCTGCCAAAATATACTTCATTCCATCCTTCTACCATATCTTTAAAAGCATCGTCGGGTATATTGGTATGCCTTAACTCTGCAGAAGTGCCCTGCTTGTGCGTATGAAGAATAATTGTAACAATTGATTTTTCTTCCTGGTCGCCAAAATACCACTCTTGCACTATTTTTTTTCCTTTTTCAAATAAAATGTTTTTGCCGGTGATGCTTCCATCCCACAGCGAAAATTCACTACCGGCTTCGGTGCTCATTTCTGCGGGCTCACCACTCCAAAGCCTTATGGTAGCAGGGTTGGTAAGCGCCTGATACAATACTTCGGGTTCGGCACTTATGATATAGTAATTTTTATAATCTTTCATAAAATTTTTAATTGCAGGTAATTTAAGGCTGTTACCAAGACAGGTTTTATGTTGACAAATTTAGGCAATGCCCGATTAAAATTAACATTAGCAAGGCAGTTAAAAGTTTACATTTGACAGCAATAAAAGCATTATTTTTTTGTTATAACATCATTATAATTTTATTATGAAAAAATATAAGTTGCCTTCATTTATTTTGTTGCTTATGCTGCAAATATTTTTTGCAGCTGGCGCAATGGCACAATACAAATCCTTTATGCTGAATGATAAAGGAGATACACTAAATATTATAGATAAAAATGGAATAAAGCAGGGCAAATGGGTTGTACATGTAGATGCACTAAGGGGCGAGCCGGGCTATGAAGAGGAAGGTATTTTTAAAAATAATGCAAAAGAAGGTTTGTGGCGGAAGTACAATCTTACCGGCGATTTGCTTGCTATAGAAAATTATTTACATGGTGGTAAGGATGGTGCACAACAATATTTTACTTACCTGGGCGACCTGGAGAGAGTAGAAACTTGGAGGGCTTACAACCCTGATGCCCCTTATGACACTGTAGCAGTGTATGGTACCGGTAATAATGAAATAGTAAGTTATAAAATAGTAAAAGCTGTGCCATACAGTGTAAAAAATGGTGAATGGAAATATTATGACCCCGCCACGGGTAGATTGATGCGTACAGAGCAATGGGAAATGAATGTATTGAAACAACCTGGTAATGCCGGTAAAGAAGTAGTTGCTACTCCTAAAAAGAAACCCGAAAAAACTCCCGAAATGCTGGAGTGGGACAAAAAGAACAAGGGTAAAAAAGGTGCATTAAGAGATGGGCGTACCGGCTTATAAGGTTTTATATTCCTGAGTAAAAAAATAAAATAAAACAACTGGTTGGGCATTCACCCTGTATGGACAGCAATGCGTTACCAGTTGTTTCTATATAATCCTTTGCAATACTCCGATTTGAAGTAGCCCCCTGAGTGCATTAATGAAGAAGTCTTTGGCACTCAGTCAGGCAATATTTTTTCGTGTATAGTTTAATTTTTTATTTCACGCTGCATAGGGTTGCTACCGGTAGAAGCGCCCCTTGCTGCAGCTTGCCTGGCTTTAAATAATTGAAATTTAGAAGGCTCCGCTGCTACATTCCAGGTGTTATTCGATTCATCAATATCAGCAGTTTCTCTAAGTGGGTCTAATTTGATGGAGGCTACTTCTTTATCTTTAATAAAAGTTTTCACTACTTTATTTTCATTTTTTCTCCATACCTGTGCAGCAATACGCTCTATTTCTTTTGTGCCATCTTTGTATGTCCATTCAATAATGATGGGCATTACAAGCCCACCTTTGTTACTAAATGTTAATTCATAAAGGTTTTTTCCTCCGGCTATTTTTATTTTTTCTTCTGAGGTAAGTGCATCGGCAGTACTATTTTCTTTGTATTCTTCCGTTATATTGCTGCTGTCAATGCTGGCTAAGCCACGATCGTATCTCCAATAAAAATCACGAAGGCTTGTATCCGCATCGGTAGCAAATACAATATTTTTATCTTCCCTGTTTCTAATTTTTGAAATATCATCAAAGCTGTTTAATAAAGGCTTTTCTATAGCGCCTTCATTTCTTTTAGTGCTATTACTTTTTGGTTTTTGTAAAGAGATTTTTTCTGTACTAAGGTTTGCCCATTTTACGGTATCTAAAGAAATATCGCAAGGGTCGGTGCCATAAAACCAACCTCTCCAAAACCAGTCAAGGTCTTCGCCACTAGCATCTTCCATAGTACGAAAAAAATCTGCCGGGGTAGGGTGCTTAAAGGCCCAGCGTTTTGCATATTCTTTAAGCCCATCATCAAACAAATCTCTGCCCATGATGGTTTCCCGTAATATATTGAGCCCTGTAGCAGGCTTGCTGTAAGCATTTGGGCCAAATAAGTTTATATTTTCGCTATTGGTCATTATAGGCTCTAACTGGTCTTTGGGAAGTTTCATATAATCCACTATTTTATAGGCAGCTCCTTTTTTTACAGGAAATTTATTGTCGTACAATTCTTCTGTAAGGTATTCTACAAATGAGTTGAGGCCTTCATCCATCCATGTCCACTGGCGTTCATCACTATTAATGATCATAGGAAAAAAGTTGTGGCCTACTTCGTGAATTACCACACCCAGCATACCGTTTTTGGTGGCTTCACTATAAGTGCCATCTTTTTCGCAGCGGCCATAGTTAAAGCAAATCATCGGGTATTCCATACCGTTAGCTGCTTCTATACTTTGCGCTACCGGGTAAGGGTAGGGGATGGTGAATTTAGAATAACTTTTAATGGTATGGGCTACTACTTTGGTACTAAACTTACGGTAAAGATTATACGCTTCTTTGCCATAAGCGCTCATGCACATTACCTTTTTGCCTTCCACATAAGCGGGCATGGCATCCCAAATAAATTTTCGGCTGCTGCCCCAGGCAAAATCCCGTACCATTTCGGCTTTAAATACCCAGGTTTTCTTTGTGGTAGATTTTTGTTTTTCTCTTGCAACGGCTTCGGCCAGGGTGGCTATCTCTGTTACGTTTTTAGCATTTTGGGCAGTTTGCCATCGGGTATATTGAGCCGGGCTTAGTACCTGTTGATAATTTTGGCATTGGCCCGTAGCCATTACAATATGGTCTGACGGTACCGTCATGCTTACTCTAAAGTTTCCAAAAGTAAGCGCAAATTCGCCACTACCCACAAACTGGTGGTTTTGCCAACCCTGAAAATCGCTGTAAACACAAAGCCGTGGATACCATTGTGTCATTGTAAATAAATCATTGCCATCTTCCGGAAAATATTCAAAGCCACCCCTACCGCCATACTTAGTTCTTTCTATAATATTATAATTCCATTCTACTTTAAATATAAATTGCTGACCGGGTTTTAAAACCTGAGGCAGGTCTATCCGCATCATGGTTTTATTAATCTTATATTTTAGCGGAGCTCCGGCTGCATTGGTAACTTTTATGATATTGTCGCCATATTCTCTATCCATTGCTGCAAAACTTTGGTCTGATAGCATTGTTTGCATGGGGTTGCTTTGTTCATATCCCGAATTGTTTTTTGAGCTGTGCTGGTTTTCATCAAGCTGAAGCCAGATATAGTCAAGTTTATCAGGCGAATTATTGTAGTAGGTAATGGTTTCTTTTCCATTAAGTTTTCGGTTAGGTTCATCCAGTTCGCAGGTGATATCATAATCACATCTTTGCTGCCAGTATTTAGGCCCCGGCGCACCACTGGCAGTGCGGTATTCGTTGGGAGTAGGTAAAATGCTGCCGAGTTGTTCAAACCGGTTGCCATGGTTGCTGCCGGGATTGTTTTTAATATCCTGGGCAGGTGCCAAAGCAATAAATAATAAAAAGACAAGTGAAGTGATTAATGATTTAATCATAGCCGTTAATTTTTAGTAGTAGTATTGATAAAATTAAAGAATTTATTTTTAAAAATTTATAAAGGCCATCTTTGTACACACATGTATAATGCTACACCAAGTGATGATACAGACAATATATATACCCACACTCTTCTGGGTATCCCGATTTTACTGATTGCAAAATATGCCATCAACAGTATTAGAATTACAACTACTATCTGTCCGGCTTCCAGGCCTACATTAAAGCCAAATAGGGGCAATGCAATATGTTGCTCTTTTGCCAGCATAAACCTTATGGTATTGGCAAATCCCATTCCGTGTATTAAACCAAAAAAAAGCGCCAAAAAATAATTTAGCCTCAATTTTTTGGGCGAAAAATCTTTTTGAAATAAATTAAATACAGCAGTAATGGCAATGGTTAGCGGTATTAAAAATTCTACCAGGCCTGCATGTATTCTTATTACATCATAAGTACTTAAAGCCAGGGTAAGTGAGTGCCCAATAGTAAATGCAGTAACCAATATCAGCACCTGCCGCCAATTTGAAAGTAGATAAATGGCAGACAATGCAGTGATAAACATCAGGTGGTCTAATGCCTCAGCATTAATGATATGATGCCAGCCAAGACTAAAATAAAAGGTAAAATCATCCATATTAAATGTCGTTCAAGGATTTTGGGGGGTATTCATTGATTGTCCAGCCAAATTCAAATGTCCAATTGAAAAAAAATGTTGTTGAAGTTAAGCACTAATGCTCAAAAATAAACGTCGAGTCTTTACAATTGTTGATGCCTGTAAACAAAAGTTGAGGGATTACATTATCCTTTAGCTTGGCCTTCATTAATTTTAAAAGATAAAACTACAATTACTACTTTTCTTTTGTTTGGAAGTTTCAATTTAAATCGTATGTTTGTAACCATTGTATAAGGTTAAACAACTTGGTTATGAGTGAATATTTATCATTGTCAGAAGCGTCTAAACTAATAGGAAAGAGCAAAGAAACTCTAAGGCGTTGGGATAGAGAAGGAAAATTGTCAGCGGTTCGAGAGCCTATGAGCAATTACCGGGTTTATAGAAAAGCCGAAGTTCAAACTTTGTTTTCTGATTTTCTAAGTCAGGAAACAAAAGAAGATATCTCCAATTTTGTAAAGCCCGAAAATGAATATCGGGTTTTAGAGCTTTTCGCAGGTGCTGGTGGTTTGGCTGTTGGCTTGGAAAAAGCAGGATTAAAATGTGTTGCACTAAATGAAATAGATAAATGGGCTTGTCAAACTTTAAGAAAAAACCGTCCGGCATGGAAAGTGTTGGAAGGCGATATTAAAGAGTTTAAGTTTTCTGAATATCAAAATAAAGTTGATATAGTGACTGGCGGCTTTCCATGTCAAGCATTTAGTTACGCTGGTAAAAAATTAGGCTTAGCTGATGCAAGAGGAACGCTTTTTTATGAGTTTGCAAGAGTTGTAAAAGAAGTGAATCCTCCAATTTGTATTGGTGAAAATGTGCGTGGCTTGTTAAGTCATGAAAATGGAAAAACTTTGAAAGGAATGATTTCAATTTTAGATGAAATTGGTTACAATGTTGTACCTGTTCAGGTTTTAAAAGCAATCAATTTTAAAGTGCCGCAAAAAAGAGAAAGATTAATTTTGGTTGGAATAAGAAAAGATATTGATTTGAAATATGAATACCCAAAGCCATACAGAAAAATTTATAACCTAAAAGATGCTTTGAAAAAGGGTGAATTATTTGAAAGTAATGTGCCAAAATCAGATGGTGCAAAGTACCCGAAAAGCAAAATTGATGTTTTGGATTTAGTGCCTCAAAAAGGGTATTGGCGTGATTTGCCTTTAAAAATTCAAAAGCAATTTATGGGTGGAAGTTTTCATTTAAGTGGTGGTAAAACTGGTATTGCCCGAAGGATTGGATGGGATGAACCTTGCCTTACTTTAACTTGTAGCCCCGCTCAGAAACAAACAGAAAGATGTCATCCGGAGGAGACTCGCCCTTTTACTGTACGTGAGTATGCAAGAATTCAAACTTTTCCCGATGATTGGAAATTTGAAGGTTCAGTGGCACAACAGTACAAACAAATTGGAAATGCTGTTCCTGTAAACCTTGGTAGAGAAGTTGGGTACTCAATTGTAAAATTTCTCAATCAATATTACAATGTATCAAAACCTAAATAGAAGCTATAATTCTCAAAGGTAATCTGGTCTAAAATGCTGCGTTTAGAAACTTTTACTTTTGATTTGATTTCGTCAATAGCAGAATTTTCTAATTCTTCGCAACTATTTTCTATTGAGTTCAAGTAGTCTTTTATTGCCTTAGGCAAAGCTTTGTAAAGTTGAAATAATGCATCTTGCTTGCCTGATAGTAAATTGTAAAATTGGTCGCCTGAAATTTTGTAAACTCTGCTATGGCTGTATTCTTTACCGTTTATGTCACCACTCCATAACTCACAAAAACTTTTCTTTGCTAAAATCTGCACCCAATAACATTTTGCTTTTTTATTGTCATCTGCATATCTAGCCAACTTTTGAAACAAAGCTTCGGCTGCACTGCTGTTCATTGTGTTGTGTTTGTTTTTAATGTCGGCAAATAAAGTGTTGTCATTTGCTTTGATATCAAAGCCACTTAAATTACCAACTTCAAAGCCCTTAATACCACCCAAAATCTGTTCGTGAAATGTGCCAATGGAATTGTTGATGGATTTGTCTATTTGCCTTAAAATTTCAGATTGAATAAGGCTCTCTTCATCAATATCATTGAATTTTGCATCAAATGTTAATTTGATTGTATCAACTTTATTGGTGTAAAATTTCTTTTTTGTTATATTGTTTTTGGCTTTTAAATATGCTTTATGAAGATTGCCAATGCAACTTAATAAATGTTCATCTGTTAAAAAATTAACGTACTTATTTTTCATCAAAAAATGGGTATTGATAATTGTCTGCTAAAATAACTGTTTTTACTGAAGTTTCTTTTCGTTTTTCAAATTTGAAGGTAGTATTGTAAAATATCAGATAGCAGGATAGTTTGTTTACATTACTTTTGTATTCCAAAATAATTTTAAAAATAAGTGTAAAACAACATTATTGTTTTAAATGATAAAGAATTTATTTAAGTGGTTTTTGGTGTTTGCCGCCTGCTTTACCTTCTCTGCTTTTGAGGTGCATCCTATTTATGTAAGTGTTACCGAAATTAACCATAATGCTAAAGCAAAAACATTAGAGGTAAGTTGTAAAATTTTTACTGATGATTTTGAAACTGCCCTAAGAAATGCCTACCATTTGCATATAGATTTACTTTCGCCAAAAGATAAGCAGGCCATAAATAAGTTGGTAAGCGATTATGTGCAAAAGCATTTGCAGATAAGGGCAGATGGCCATTTGGTAACATTAAAATACCTGGGCTATGAGCAAATAGAGGAGGGTATTTACAGCTATTTTCAGGTTGATGGCATTAGTAGTGTGAAAAGTATAACGGTAACGGATAACCTATTGTATGAGTATCAGCAGCAGCAAATAAACCTGGTGCATATAACGGTAAATGGTAAACGCAAAAGCACAAAATTAAATAACCCTGAGCAGCAGGTTACCGAAACATTTTAACCCATATTATTCTTCTTCATCATCCAATTGGTCTTTTAATTCATCCGAAATTTGCACCATCACTTTATCAATCCGCTGCCCGTCCATGTCAATTATTTCAAAGTCAAAATCACGCCAGTCAAATTTCTCGCCGGTAGTAGGGATGTGCTCCAGCTCATGTAATACAAACCCTGCTACGGTATCAAATTCATGCTCCCCTTCATTGAGCCAGTCGGCTCTGTTAAAGTAGCTTAAAAAATCATAGAAATGTATTTGGGCATCTACCAGGTAACTGCCATCTTCCCGTTTTATTATTTCATACTCTTCCTGCCCGGTTTGTGGCACATCGCCTACTATGGCTTCCATTATATCATTTAGGGTTATCATGCCTTCTAATGTGCCATATTCATTTACAATAAAGCAGGTATGTATTTTAGTAGATTTTATTTTTTCGAGCAATTGATAAGCTTTATTATTTTCCGGTACAAAGAGAGCAGGTTTTACCAACTGCTGCAAAGGCGTATCTGGCCCGGCTTTTAATAAATCTTTTACATACACCAATCCTTTAATATCGTCTATAGAGTCGGCACATACCGGAAAAGTACTGTACACAATTTCTTCTAATTTATCTTTTACATCCTGCACAGTATCTTCTATTGGCAGCCAAACTATGTCTGTACGATGCGTCATAAGAGAGGTAATATTCCTGTCGCCCAAATGAAATACTCTCTCAATTATTTCTTTCTCATCTTCTTCAATAGACCCCGATTCGCTTCCTTCATTTATCATGGCTTTTATCTCTTCTTCTGTTACAGCATTATCAGTAGCTTTTTTAATATTAAATAATTTAAAAATTAAATGAGTAATGCCCGATAGTAACCATACAAAAGGATATACAATGCTTGATAACGCATTCATTGGCCCGGCAATAATTCTTGCAATTTTTTCTGCCCTTAGTAAACCAAACTTTTTAGGAATCAACTCGCCAAAAATGATGGACAAAAATGTTACAATTATTACCACTACAAAAGTAGCAATGGTTTCAGCGTAATGATGTGTAAGGTCAAACTGACTAAAAAACGGAACAAGCCCTTTGCCAAATCGCTCGCCGGAATACACACCCGTAAGAATAGAAATAAGGGTAATGCCAATTTGTGCTGTGCTTAAAAATTTTTCCGGGTTTTCTGAAAGATCCAGGGCAGCCTTAGCCTTCTTGTCGCCTTTATTTGCCAACCCCTCCAGCCTGGTTTTGCGTGCACTTACCAGCGCTATTTCGCTCATCACAAATAAGGCATTCAAAAAAATCAAGAGCATTAAAATAAAAATGTCAGACATACTTTTATTGTAATTCGTAATTTTTGTTAAACGATTTTGCAGACAAATATCCTAAAACAAAACCAATCAGGCCTCCACAAATTACATCTATCGGAAAATGTACCCCTACATATACCTGTGCGTAAGATATAATGCCTGCCCATGCAAAAAACAACAAAGCCCATTTTCCCATTTTTCCTTTTAAGGTATAATAGAAGTAAGATGCCATCGAAAAATGATTAAATGCATGGGATGAAGTAAAACTTGAACTCTGAGGACGGTAATTTAAAAGAAACCTAACTGTATCACCCAGGGTGGGGTCGCTGCAGGGCCTGGTACGCCAAATATTTTCTTTAATAATATCGCTGCTGATAGCATCACTAATAATTGCGGTAGCTGCTGCTATTGCCAGCCACCACCATCTGTCTTTTTTATAATTAACCGCTACAAATAATAAAAGAAACAAATACAATGGTATCCATGTCATCGAATTACGAACAAAGGGCATAAGCCAGTCAAAAAAACTATTGTGCCATTTTCCATTCAATACATAAAATAAAGCCCTGTCTGCTTCTATAAGTTTGTGCATGTTTTTGTAAAATATACTCAAAAATAATTAAACTAACTTAGCTGCCGATATAAATTAAAATTTATGCTTTTTTTGAAGAAGTTACCAAAACTCATACGTTGGGTTACAGCCATCATGCTGCTTTTTTTAATTGTGATGACTTTGTATCGTTTTTACTTCTTTTTTCATTACCGGCCACAACAAAGGCCATTTAGCGGATCCGCATTCTTATTAGGTCTTCGCTACGATGCCCGGGTTGTTTGCATCATTGGTCTTGCCATATTTATTTTAAATGCCGTTCCTTTTTTTAACCCATTTAAAAATATAAAAGCTTTAAAAGGCTGGCTCATATTATTATCTGTTGTATTTTTTATACTGCTTTTGGTATATGGCTCCGATTTTTATTACTACGATTATTTAAAGCAAAGGTTAAATGCATCTGTTCTCGGTTTTTTGCAAGATGCAGGCATATCGGGCAAAATGATGTGGGAAACATATCCTTTAATTAAAATTTTTATCGGCATTCTGCTGGCATTAATGTTTTTTTACCTGGGTATCAAAAAAATTAGTAACAATATCATTAAAGCCCCGGCCAGTAATAATCCCAAAAAAATGAATATCAGTTTTTATGTCATAAGTATTGTACTCATGGCGCTGCTCATCTTTGGAAAAATAGGGCAATACCCGCTAAGATGGAGTGATGCATTTGTATTTCAGGATGAATTTAAAGCAAATACCGCACTAAACCCTTTTCAGAGTTTTTTCAGCTCTCTCAAATTCCGAAACTTTACTTATGATATTAATAAAGTAAGGGAAGCATATCCTTTAATGGCAGATTATCTTGGCGTAAAAGATAAAGACAGTATAACGCTCAATTATAAACGCAGTTACCATTTTGACGATACACTTGTAAACAAGCCCAATATAGTGATAGTGATTTGCGAAAGTTTTAGCGCATATAAAAGTTCGATGTATGGCAATGGGTTAAATGCTACTCCCTACTTTAATAGCTTGTGCAACAATGGCGTTTTTTTTGAGCGGTGCTTTACTCCTTCATTTGGTACAGCCCGGGGCGTATGGGCTGTGGTAACAGGTATCCCTGATGTAGAAACCAAAGAAACTGCAAGCAGAAACCCATCTGCGGTAGATCAGCATACCATCCTCAACGATTTTACCAATTACAATAAATTTTATTTTTTAGGCGGTAGCACTACATGGGCCAATATAAGGGGGCTGCTTACCAATAATATTATGGGCCTTCAAATTTATGAACAGGAAAATTTTAAAGCCGGTAAAGTAGATGTTTGGGGTATTAGCGATAAAAATCTTTTTTTAGAAACCAATAAAATTCTTGCTTCGCAAACAAAGCCCTTCATCAGCATTATACAAACTGCCGATAACCACCGCCCTTACACCATACCTGAGGAAGATTTAAAAGAATTTAAAAAGCTGGACTTACCTGCGGATACTTTGAAAAAATACGGCTTTGATGATAATGGTCAGTTAAATGCATTTAGATACACTGATTTTTGCTATCAAAAATTTATTGAAGCTGCAAAAAAAGAAAAATATTTCAATAATACCATTTTTGTATTTGTAGGCGATCATGGGCTTAAAGGCGATGCAGGCAACCTTTTTCCGCAAAGTTTTACAAAGCAGGGAATATTGGCTCAGCATGTACCCTTATTATTTTATGCTCCTGCATTGCTTGCTCCAAAAAAAATAATGAATGTGGCTTCGCAATTAGATATTCTGCCTTCGGTAGCTACTCTTGCAAGACAGTCATATACCAACACTACCATGGGCAGAAATTTATTTGATACTGTCAATGCTTCATCAAAATATGCATTTATGATAGACCCCGATAAGCTGGCTATTGGCGAAGTAAACAATCAATATTATTATGCCCGAAACCTAAGAACCAATAAGGTTGATTTTGTATCGGTAGTAAACAATGATGTGCCGGTAAATGATTCTGCAAAAACACAAATGCAAAAAATTACGGAAGCATGGTATCAAACAGCCCGGTATATGTTGCTGAATAATAAAAAAAATAAATAATGATAGTAAGCTAACTTTGCAACAATATTTTTATTTATTAAAAGTGCGTAAAAGATGCTAATTGAATGGCGGGTGCCAAAAACTATACAGTGGATTGTAAAATTATTTTTTATCTATCTCTTTATATTTACTGCATTTCGCATCGCTACGGTTATTTGTTTTAAGCCTAAAAATATTTCGGTTACTGATTTGCTTCCTTCCTTTTGGCTTGGGCTTAAATACGACTTAAGATGGATAGCTTTTATCCTGCTGCCTATTGCCATTTTGTCTTTGTACCCAAGGTTTTCACCGTTTTATAGTGAGCGTTCCAAAAAAGTATGGACTGCATATTTGGGCATCATTACCCTGCTGGTTTTGTTTTTTTACGGGGCAGATTTTGGGCAGTTCGCTTACATCAATGCACGGCTCAATGCAGATGCATTAATATTTGCAGAAGACCCTCAGGAAAGCCTGCAAATGGTATGGCAAAGCTATCCGGTAATATGGATATTGATAGGTTTGTTTGGCGCTGTGCTCATGATTATCTGGATGTTTAGACGAACTCATGTAGGCGTAGAAGGTAAAAACATTCATGTACATAAATTTGACTACCGAAGGCGATGGCACCTGGCTGCTTTGCTACTACTGGGATGGTTCATCTACGGTTTTTTTACTGTTAAACCACTTAATTTTTTTAGGGCTTTTAGTCTAAATGATGAATTTAAAAGCAACCTTGCCCTAAACCCTTTGCAAAATTTTTTTACTACTCTTCGTTTTAGAGATCCAGATTACAACACCAGGGCAAAAGAATATTACCCTGTGATGCAAAAATTTTTGAACCCTGATGAAGCCAATATTAGATTGGGTAAATATGGCCGCCTGGTACACCCCAACAGTAAAGCGCTTGAAAGCCAGCCCAATATTGTATTAGTGATTTGCGAAAGTTTTAGCATGTACAAAAGCAGTATGAGTGGCAACCCTTTAAACAGTACTCCTTATTTTGATGAGTTAACTAAACAAGGTATTTTTTTCAACCGTTGTTTTTCTCCCACATTTGGTACAGCAAGGGGAGTGTTTGCTGTTATATCGGGGATACCCGATGTACAACTAAGTAAATTTGCTACACGTAATGCTGCCTCGGTAAATCAGCGTACCATCATTAATGATTTTGACGGTTATGAAAAATATTATTTTATTGGCGGCCGCAGCCAGTTTAATAATTTTAAAGGGCTAATCAACAATATTAATGGGGTGCATATTTATGAAGAAGGAAATTATAAAGTTCAAAACCTGAATGTATGGGGCATTAGTGATAAAAATTTATTTTTAGAAGCCAATAAAGTAATGGCCCAGCAACAAAAGCCATTTTTTACCATCATTCAAACTGCCGATAACCACCGCCCTTTTAATATTCCAATAGAAGATAATGATTTTGTCCAGAAAAATATACCCGATGAGGAGTTGCATAAGTACGGTTTTGAAACTTTAAAAGAATACAATGCATTTGCCTATACCGACTATTGTTATAAAACTTTTATAGAAGCAGCCAAAAAAGAAAGTTATTTTGACAATACCATTTTTGTATTTGTAGGCGACCATGGGGTAGAAGGCAATGCCTCTGCCCTGTATCCCAATGCATGGACGGAGCAAAGGCTAAGCGATGAGCATATACCCTTGTTATTTTATGCCCCTGCTTTGCTGGCGCCACAGTTAAAAACAGAAGCGGTATCACAGATAGATGTATTGCCAACAATTGCCGGCCTGCTAGATAAGCCATACACCAATACTACTTTGGGCAGAGATTTGCTCTCAGGCAACAAAACAGAAGATGCTGCATTTATTATATACCATGCCCCTGGATGGATAGGAGTGGTAAATGACCAGTATTTTTACAGGAAAAATATTCGCATGCAAAAAGAAGAATTGGTACCCGTTACCAAAGATACGCTTCAGCTTAGCCCACCTCAAAGAGATTCGGTGATAAAGCATTTATCTACTTTAACTTCTGCTTTTTACGAAACTGCCCGCTGGATGCTTTTGAATAATAAAAATCATTAATCTGCTCTCTTATATCAAAAAAGAAGTTAATCATACAGGTAAATTTTATAAATTCCTGCATACTTATTTTCTGTTCCCAAAATATCCTTTTATCTTTGCACGACCTCTAGGATTAATAAATACTTCCTCCGGTCATATTTTATTTTCTTTTATAGTGTTAATTACAATTTTAGTGTAATTCTGTACATCTGTTTTTGCAGCAAATGCCATGCATTGCTTATAAATTTATGTACAGGGTTTATTAATATTTTATTGATTAATTTTTTATAATTTTTTAAACAAATGGCCAAGTTTATTTTTGTAACAGGCGGTGTTACTTCATCATTAGGAAAAGGGATTATTGCAGCATCGCTTGCAAAATTGTTGCAGAGCCGTGGGCTAAAAGTAACCATACAAAAATTTGACCCTTATATAAATATTGACCCCGGCACCCTCAATCCTTACGAGCATGGTGAATGCTTCGTTACAGAAGATGGAGCCGAAACCGACCTCGACCTTGGCCACTATGAACGCTTTTTAAATATTCACACTTCGCAGGCTAATAATGTAACTACCGGGCGTATATACCAAACCGTTATTAATAAAGAAAGAGATGGTGAATACCTGGGCAAAACAGTGCAGGTAATACCACATATAACGGACGAGATTAAGCGCCGTATGCTGTTGCTGGGTGATAGTGGTATGTATGATATTGTAATTACAGAATTAGGTGGCACGGTTGGCGATATTGAGAGCCTCCCATTTGTAGAAGCTGTGCGCCAGTTGCAGTGGGAGATGCCCGAAGAAGACTGCATGGTGGTGCACCTTACTTTAGTACCCTACCTAAGTGCAGCCAAAGAGCTAAAAACCAAACCTACCCAGCATAGTGTACGCCTGCTTAGCCAGGAAGGGGTGCATCCCAATGTGATAGTAGCCCGTACCGAACACCCACTTTCGGATGAGCTTAAAAGAAAAATTGCACTTTTCTGTAATGTGAAACCCAATGCTGTAATAGAAGCAATGGATGCCTCAACCATTTACGAAGTGCCACTCAAAATGCTACAGGAAGGGTTAGATGTAATTGTATTAAAAAAATTACAAATCAATGGGTATGCTGCCCCGGATCTTGCAAAGTGGAGAGGCTTTTTAGAAAAACTAAATTATCCCAAATCAAAAATTAAAATTGGCCTTATAGGTAAATACATAGAGCTACAGGATGCCTATAAATCTATTTTAGAATCGTTTGTACATGCAGGAGCGGTAAACCAGTGCAAAGTGCAAATAGTAAATGTACACAGCGAGTTTATTACCAATGAAAATGTGGCAGATAAATTAAAAGAACTGGATGGCTTATTGGTAGCTCCGGGCTTTGGCTCAAGAGGTGTAGAAGGAAAAATAACCGCAGTAAAATATGCCCGTGAAAATAAAATGCCATTTTTTGGAATATGCCTTGGCATGCAAATGGCCGTAATTGAATTTGCAAGAAATGTATTGGGATGGGAAGAAGCCAACTCTACCGAGATGAAAGCCGATACCAACTGCCCTGTGATAGCATTGATGGAAGAGCAGAAAAAAGTAAAGAAAAAAGGCGGCACCATGAGGCTTGGCGCTTTTGAATGCGACATTAAAAAAGGCACCCTTGCCAATAAAATTTACAATGCCACCAGTATTAGTGAGCGCCACAGGCACCGCTGGGAATTTAATAATAAATATCTTGCAGATTTTGAAAAAGCAGGCCTGCTGCCCAGTGGAAAAAACCCTCAAACCGGGCTGGTAGAAATTGTAGAACTTAGCAACCATCCTTATTTTATAGGAGTACAGTTTCATCCCGAATTAAAAAGTACGGTTGAAAACCCACATCCGCTTTTTGTAAATTTTGTGCAAGCTGCAAAATTATATGCTGAGCAAAAAGTGCAGAATAAAACAGAAAAACTGGAGAAAGAAACAATTTAGGTAATGGTAGTATCTTGTAAAAAAAGCAGGCCATGCAAAAACTAAGCATGGAAGAGCTAAACCGGATGTCTGTTGAAGAATTCAAAAGCGCTCCAAAAATACCGGTGATAGCTGTGCTCGAAAATATCAGGAGCGCCTACAATGTAGGCAGTGTGTTTCGTACAGCAGATGCATTTTTGTTGCAGGCTGTTTATATTACCGGCTACACAGCTCAGCCCCCTCACAAAGAAATAAAAAAAACCGCATTAGGAGCAGAAGAATCAGTAACATGGCGCCATTTTGCTAATGCAAATGATGCCGTGCTGCAATTAAAAGCTGATGGGTATAAAGTATTTGCAGTAGAGCAGGTGAGCAATAGCCTGATGCTTCAAAAAATGCAGTTTGGGGCAAATGAAAAAGTAGCAGTAATATTTGGCAACGAAGTTGCCGGAGTAGAGCAGCAAACAATTTTACAATGCGATGGCTGTATTGAAATTCCCCAGTTTGGTATGAAGCATTCTTTAAACATTGCAACTGCAGCAGGGGTAGTGCTTTGGGAAATAGTGCGTAGCAGGATTAATTAATTTTTTATGCAGTCTATATTTTTTTGTTACTTTTTTTATCAGGACAAAAAGTAACAAAATGAAAAGCCTAATAAGAATAAAGGTTTGATATTAAAATACCTATTCCTTTAATTTTTTACATTTTTACTATGCCTTCAATTAAAAATTATTTTTCACTCATTAAATTTTCTCATACCATTTTTGCAATGCCCTTTGCATTAATTGGCTTTTTTTTGGGTGTAGTACATGTGCTTGGTTACGACAGGCCCTGGCCTTTGCATATCAGGCCGGTTCATCATTTTGATGCAGGGATGATGTTTGAAAATTTTGGTGTCCCATTTATTTTTGTAATTCTTTGCATGGTATTTGCCCGCTCGGCCGCTATGGCTTTTAACCGGTATTTAGATAGAAATATAGATGCTCAAAACCCCCGTACTGCTGTAAGAGAAATACCCTCCGGGATTATTACTGCCCAACATGCTTTGCTTTTTACAATTGCAAATAGTATTTTATTTGTAACCTGTGCCTACTTTATCAATAGCATTTGTTTTTATTTATCGCCTGTAGCATTGTTTGTAATTTTATTTTACAGCTATACCAAACGCTTTACGGCGCTTTGCCATATAGTATTAGGTATTGGGCTAAGCCTTGCTCCCATTGGCGCATACCTTGCCGTTACCGGCTCGTTTGCCTTATTGCCCCTGTTGTTTTCTATTGCTGTTATTTGCTGGGTTAGTGGCTTCGATATTATTTATGCTTTGCAGGATGAAGCTTTTGATAAGAGCCATCAGCTTTACTCTATTCCTTCGGTAATGGGCAAAAGCAGGGCGTTGATGCTCTCTGTTTTCTTGCATGTGTTAAGCGCCTCAGCCGTTATATTTGCCGGATATTATGGAAACTTTGGAGGCTGGTATTGGGCAGGTATTGTTCTATTTGCAGGTATGCTTATTTATCAGCACTCTATTGTAAAGCCAAATGATTTGAGCAGGGTAAATATAGCGTTTATGACTGCCAATGGTATAGCTTCTGTAGTATTTTCGGGGTTTGTACTGCTTGATTTATTTGCCCGCTAAATTTATTCCTTAAGCCAGGCACAGATTAGAGCCAAAAGGTTTTGGAGTTAAAATTTCGTTTATCCGTAATAGATAGTATTCATTTTGTTGAAATATCATTATTTAATTTTTCTTTTCCCCTTCTATTCTATGCTGCGCTGTTGTTTTTAAAGAGTGGATACTTACATTTAACTCAAACCCGATAATGAGCGAAAGTGAGTTGATAAAAATAAGCGCCATCACCATCATAATGGTTCCGATAGAGCCATACAATGCATTGTATCGCCCAAAATTATTTACAAATGCCGAAAAACCTAGGGTAGCAATAATGCTTAATGTAGTAGCCAAAATAACACCCGGAGAGTTAAATCTCCATCTTTTTTGTATGGAAGGGATATATCGGAAAATAAACCCGATGGCAAAAAATATGAGCAATACTATTAATATCCACCGGGTATAAAATATCACCTGTCGTACAGAACTGTTATGTACCATCAGTTTTAAAAGGGCTCCCTGCATGATGAGCAGCAGTAAATAACAAAGCAATAAACTAAAAATAACAACGGTAAGCCTGATGGCTATCCATCTTTTTGCCAATCCTTTGCGGCGTTCAAACCCAATATAATTTTTATTAAATGCACGGCTAAGGCCCATCATAGCATTAGAAGCAAAAAATAATGAAAACAAAAGCCCAAAGGATATTAACCCAATTTTATTTCCATCTATAAATGAATCTACAAAGTCTATCAGCCCTTTGTTGTACCCTTTGGCAGGTATCATATCAAATATTAAACTATGCAACTGGAATTTGATAGATCTTTTTGAAATAAAAGGAAGGTTGGGAATGAGGGTAAATAAAAATAAAAATGATGGGGGCAATGCCATAATAAAATGGTAAGAAATGGCTGCAGCTCTTTCGGTAAGGCCCTGGGTTTTTAACTGCCGGTACAAAAACAACAATACATCATACAAAGGTAGCCCTTCAAAACCCGGCGGGTGCCAGCGTTTGCTCTGCCTTATTAAAAAAGCAACAGGCGTTTTTGTAATAATGATCTTTTGTAATTTATTCAAAATATGGGCTGTATTATTTTTGTTGTTTAGATAATATCAAACTATCCAGGGCATGTTGGTAGGCTTTTGCATTTACCAAATGCTCAGGATAGCTACTGGCAAAATTAGAGTAGCCGTCAAAATCGGGCTTGGCCACAAAATAAAGATAAGTAGTAGAGGGCGCATTTAAAACAGCATCAATAGTAGTGGCCGATGGCGTACAAATTGGGCCCGGTGGCAGGCCACTATTAAGGTAAGTATTGTAGGGCGAATTAAAAGCCAGATGCCCGTGCAAAATTCTTTTTAAGGCAAAATTTCGCATCGCATATTTTACTGTTGGGTCTGCTTCCAGCCGCATACCTTTATCCAGTCTATTGAGGTACACACTTGCTATTAAGCCTTTGTCGGCAGCCTTGTTGGTTTCTTCTTCTACTATGCTTGCCATCGTGTACACCTGACCGGTAGTAAGGTTTTTTGCCTGCGCTTTTTGTTTTCGTTCATCCGTCCAAAATTTTTGCTGCTCTGATTGCAACCTTAAAAATATTTTTTTAAAACCACCATTCCATTGCAGTAGGTAGGTGTTGGGTATTACTATCGTCATCACCGTATTGGTATCTAAGCCATAGGTTTTTAAAGAATCGTTGTTATTAATAAAATCAATTACCTGTGTAGAGTCACATTCAAAATTTTTCCCGATTTTTTGCGCCAGGTCTTCTTTGGTACGCAGTTTATTTATTACCAGTTTTACCGGAGATTGATTGCCCGACTTCAACTTACGGACAAGGCTAAGTAAGCTACTGCCATTTTTAATTTCATAGCGGCCGGGTTTTACATTGCTGGGGTAAGATGCCTGTTGGGCTATTTTTTCAAATACATAACTATGTGATACAATATTTTCTTTTAATAATGCAGCTTTTACATCGCTGTAGGTAGCACCGGTATTGATATAAAAATATTTTGCCGAAGGCGCCGATACGGTAGGCCCAAATACACACCATGTTGCATATACTACAATAAGCAGTAATGCAATTAATATCCATTTTACTATCTTTTTCATATATAAGTACTTTGGCTTTCTTTCAACAAAATAAAATAAAAAACCCCGCCATTGCAGACGGGGTTTAAAAATATTTTTAAAATTAAGGTTTGGGAGTAGTAGTTGCCGGCTGTGTAGTATTAGGCATAGGAACCGTATTAGCCTTAGGGGCTGGCGCTTGTTGCTGTGGCGTAGTACTTACACCTTTATACAAGTCATCATTTTTACTGCCTGTACCATCTTTTGGTATAAATGCCGGAGATATCAGGCACAAAAAACCAATAATGGCAGCAAATACCCAGGTACCTTTTTCAAGTATGTCGGTAGTTTGTTTTACGCCCATCAATTGATTGCTAAAGCCACCCAATGAGCCGGATAAGCCACCGCCTTTGGGATTTTGTACCAGTACAATTAAACCCAGTATTACAGATGCTATAATGATTAATATACCAAAAAGTACTAACATGTTTTTTTCTTATTTATTTTAAATGTTCAATTTTGGCTGCAAAGAAAGCACTTTTAGCAGGATTGAGCAAACTTAATTTTGTATATATTTCTATTGCTTTTAATATTTTGCCTTGTTGTATGCAGGCTTCGGCCATGGCTTCTGTTAAAATTTCATCTTCTTTATTACTTTTTTCGGCCTGTACCTGCACTATTCGTTCTAATTGCTCATTGCCTTCAGGCAATTTGTACTCGTGTGTTTTTTTCATGGTTTTTAGCCAGGCGGTAAAGCTTTTTAGATGCTTACCTAATTTGTCGTCAGCTTGTGGTGTATCACTAAGTTTAATACCCTGCGATGCAAAATAATCGGTTGTGTATAATGGCTCAAACAGCAATTCTTCTTTTGCAGCTTCAGCATTGCTCTCTTGTGCAGGGCTACTTTCTTCAGTGTGCACATTTGTATGTATTGGCACTGCAGCTTCAGGCTCGGGTGTTGTAGTTTCTAAAGATGATTGAGATTGTGGCAGGGGTGCATCAGTAGCGCCTTCTTCGGTTGTGGAAATTTGAGACGGTTCACCTTCCGTTTTTTCTGTTGTAATTGCCGGTACATTTTCCAATTTTATTTCTGCCTCCTGCTGTATGGGTGGTACAGCATACATGTGATTTTCGGGCCCGGTTAGTAACTGGTTTAAATAAAAAGAGTTGTCAAAATGCAATGCAGTAGCAGCAGCAATACCATCGTGATTAGCGGCTGTGGGAGGCGTTTTTTTTAATAAATAATAATGCGCTAAGGCAAAATAGGGATATTCTGCTATAACTTCTTCCATCTGCTTTGCAGTCCCCGCATCTTCAAAGGGGCTTTTAAATACGGTATTAAACAATTGATGTTGCAGCATGGCTTAAATTTTTATTTTAAAAAATCACCAGTTCGAAAATATTTTGTTGAATATTTCATCAACCATTAAGGTAATAATTTGAGAGGTGAGGGTTGACTCTGCCTGGTCGAGGGTAAGGTTGGCAGCAAAATCTTTGGAAACAGAAATATCTGACTCAAAATTTTTTTTGCTGTCGAGGGTATTTTTAAAAATGAGGTGAAACCCTGCATTGAGGCGGTTGCCACTTGACTGTGTACCCGAAATGCTAATAGTGGTAACATAGTAATTAGATATGTATCCGCTGATGTCGTAGTGAGCATCATCATTATTGGTTTGTCGAAGACGGGTATTGCCAATAATTTTTGCTTTCAATTTTTCGGTAAGCTGGCTTGCCAATTGTGTATTGATATACTGCGCTTTATTTTCAATAGGGTTTACCCTAAATGTTTTTACCTCATCAGGTATCGGTGCTGTATCTTTAAACCCATACTTGCAGGTGGCAAAGCTGCAGGTAAGTACTATGCAGCAGCAAAGTAAAATGAGTGGAATGGTCTTTATATTTTTCAATCGACAATATTTTTTGTA
Source organism: Bacteroidota bacterium (assembly GCA_018268135.1). Taxonomy (GTDB): domain Bacteria; phylum Bacteroidota; class Bacteroidia; order Chitinophagales; family Chitinophagaceae; genus Ferruginibacter. Next base: position 4,081 of record JAFDXD010000007.1, on the reverse strand, counting down.
AGCAATTTTTTAAAGGTCTTCTATATCATACTCTTTAAGCTTGCGGTACAGTGTTCGCTCACTTATGCCAAGGTCTTGCGATGCGTCACGCCGCTTGCCCCGGTGTTTTTTTAAGGCTTTTATTATCAGCTCTTTTTCTTTATCTATTATACTCAGCGACTCTTCCACATCCTCATGATGGTGAATGGGGCCATTGTTGTTTAATATTACCGGAGAGGAAGATGCCGGTTGTATAAAATTACCTGCATTTTGCATGGCTCCCATATCAGTGGCGCCACTATGCCCATTGGTAAAATGCATGTTACTAACCGCCATTGAAGGGTTTTGCAAAATGTCAAAAAACATTTTCTTTAATTCGGTTACATCCTTTTTCATGTCAAAAAAAAGTTTGTATAATATTTCTCTCTCGTTGGCAAATTCGGTTTGGCTTACGGCTCCGCTTCCTCCGGCGAGTACAGGTAATCGTGAGTAGTTGCTATCAGGCAAAAAATGTTTTAATTGCTCTGCCGAAATATTTTTATCTGTGCTCAATACTGATATTTGCTCTGCTATATTTTTAAGTTCCCTTACATTGCCCGGCCAGGTATAATTGGTAAGAATATTTTTGGCTTCTTCGCTAAGCTGTACAGAGCTTGTTTTGTATTTGTCTGCAAAGTCTGCTGAAAATTTTCTAAACAATAATAAAATATCTTCTTTACGCTCTCTCAATGGCGGTATCTTAATGGGTACGGTATTGAGGCGGTAATACAAATCTTCTCTAAAGCGGCCACTGCGGGTGCTTTCGAGCAAATCTTTATTGGTGGCAGCTATTACCCTTACATCGGTTTTTTGTACTTTGCTGCTTCCTACCCGTATGTATTCTCCTGTTTCTAATACCCTCAATAGTCTTGCTTGTGTGCCAAGGGGCAATTCGCCTATTTCATCCAAAAAAATAGTGCCGCCACTCACCGTTTCAAAATATCCTTTGCGGCTGTCAACAGCGCCTGTAAATGAGCCTTTTTCGTGGCCAAATAGTTCGGAGTCTATGGTTCCTTCTGGTATGGCGCCACAGTTTACTGCAATAAAGGGATTGTGCTTGCGAGCCGAAAGAGAATGAATGATTTGCGAAAAAACTTCTTTACCTACACCGCTTTCTCCATTTATCAATACACTTAAATCGGTATTGGCAACCTGTACTGCTACATTTAATGCATAGTTGAGCGATGCTGCATTGCCAATAATGCCAAATCGGTTTTTTATTGTTTGTAAATCCATTTTTTATTTTTTCTGTTTACTCAGGTTATTAAATGGCTTCGCCTAATAAAGTGCCGGCAGTGCAACTGTTTACTTTTACCATTACGTAGTCGCCTTTTTTAAAATGCTTTTTAGGAAATACTACTACCTTGTTGTGATCCGTTCTACCATGCAATTCGTTTTCATCTTTTTTTGAATTGCCTTCTACCAATACTTTAAATGTTTTGCCCACATCTTTTTGCATGCTTGCCAGCGAGTGGCCACGGTACAGCGCTACCATTTCCTGCAATCTGCGCTTTTTTGTTTCCAGGGGCACATCATCGGCAAAGCGGCGTGCCGCCAGCGTTCCCGGCCTTTCAGAATAAAAATACATATATGCCAGATCGTATTGGCAATACTCCATCAGGCTAAGCGATTGCTGATGGTCTTCTTCTGTTTCTGTACAAAAGCCGGCAATCATATCGGTAGAGAGGCCACAGCCGGGGATGATTTCTCTAATGCGGTTTACCTTGGCAATGTACCACTCACGGCTGTAAGTGCGGTTCATCATTTGCAGCATACGGCTGCTGCCACTTTGTACAGGCAGGTGAATGTAATTGCAAATATTTTCATAAGCAGCCATGGTTAAAAGTACTTCGTCTGTAATATCTTTTGGATGCGATGTAGAAAACCGTACCCTAAGCAAAGGAGAAATTGTAGCCACCATTTCCAATAAGCGTGCAAACGTTACCGTTATATCGCTACTTTCATCTACCCAATGGTAGCTGTCTACATTTTGCCCCAGCAGGGTTACTTCACGATAGCCCTCATTATACAAGGCTTCACACTCCTGTACAATGCTGGCAGCCGGGCGGCTTCGCTCACGGCCACGTGTAAATGGTACCACACAAAAGGAGCACATATTATTACAGCCTCGCATGATGCTTACAAATGCTGTTACGCCATTGCTGTTGAGCCGTATGGGCGATATATCGGCATAAGTTTCTTCACGGCTAAGCAATACATTTACTGCTTTTTGGCCGCCTTCGGCTTCATCTATCAATGCAGGCAGGCTGCGGTAAGCATCGGGCCCTACTACAATATCTACCAGTTTTTCTTCTTCTATAAATGTGGCTTTTAGCCGCTCGGCCATGCAGCCAAGTACGCCTACCATTAAGCCCGGACGGCTCTTTTTTATACTTCTGAATTCTGTAAGCCTTTTGCGTACTGTTTGCTCGGCTTTTTCACGTATGGAGCAGGTATTGATGAGGATAAGGTCTGCATCATTTGGAAGGGTAGTGGCTGCGTAGCCTTCATTTTGTAAAATAGATGCTACCACTTCACTGTCGGCAAAGTTCATGGCACAGCCATAGCTCTCTATGTAAAATAGTTTTTTGCCTGCTGCCTGCTGCTGCCAGTGAGGGCTAAAAGCCTCTCCCTGCCTGGCTTCGTCATGTACTTTTTGCTGCGCCAATAGTTCCATCTGCCATAAAAAATTTAAGGGAGCAAAGATAAGCTAAAAAACAATAAACTGGTGACAGGATGTCAGAACGTAATCCTAATATTAGTTGGTAAAAAGGGCGAAATATTTAAAACCTTTAGGTGTTTGTGCGGATGGGATTGTGAATGGCAAACCCTAAAGTGTTTTATTTGAAAAGCAAAATTCAAAAGTTTGAAGGAATTCTTTACATTAAAAATTCATTCAAGAACTACTGCATTTTTAAGATTTATCGGTTGCTGATGAAATTTAATTAGACTCTCCCGGTTACCAAACCAATCCAATACCTCATCTCTTAACAGTAGAGTTGGGCCATTAGAAATTAAAGACAAATACGAACAGTTCTCATAATCTTCTATATTGGAACATAGCCCATGATGTACAGCATTTTTGTGAACATAAAAAAGGGTTGCAGAGAACTGAGGTTCAGATGCTACTAATACCCGCTTTAATGGGTGCATAAAAAGGGCACCTTTACGCTGATATTTTTTATTAAAAGCCTTAGCATAGCTGTTTTGAAAATTGGAAAAGCACTGTAGCACAAATTCTGGAAGCCATCCATCAATTTCTTTGTTCTTTTTATTCTGAAGAAAGATGGGCAGTATCGTTTCATAGGATTTTATTCTTATCATTAAATGATAATGATTAGGTAATAGAGCATAAGCAAAAAAATCTGCTACTGGAGTTATATATTTATTCAATTGTTGTAGAAAATACCTGTAATTTTCCTGATTTGTGAAAAGTTTCTCATTTCCGTTGGCATGGTTCACTACATGGTATATATTGTTTTCTATAAAAGGAGGATTTTGCTTCATTTGTACAAAATAGTTCTTTTTTTTAAATTAATATATGCTTGTGCAGATGGCTTTGAGAATAGTTTCTTCAAACCCTTTGAGGAAAAGCTTTGCACAAAGGGCTCGGCTGCATACCTCAAAGGTTTGTGAAAACCTTTAGGTGTTTGTGCGGATGGGATTGTGAATGGCAAACCCTAAAGTGTTTTATTTTAAAAGCACTTTTTCAAACCCTTTGAGGAAAGGCTCATGCACAAAGGGCTTAGCTGCATACCTCAAAGGTTTGTAAAAACCTTTAGGTGTTTGTGGGGGTGGCTTTGTGAATGGCAAACCCTAAAGTGTTTTATTTGTTAGGTGTTTGTGGGGGTGGCTTTGTGAATGGCAAACCCTAAAGTGTTTTATTTGTAAGACTTTTTTGAAACTCTTTGAGGAAAGGCTCATGCACAAAGGCTTGGCTGCATACCTCAAAGGTTTGGAAAGCCCATCTTCAAACCCTTTGAGGAAAGCCTTGCACAAAAGGCCCGGCTGCATACCTCAAAGGTTTGGAAAGCCCATCTTCAAACCCTTTGAGGAAAGCCTT
>JAFDXD010000079.1 GCA_018268135.1 Bacteroidota bacterium | reverse complement strand
TTTGCCCCATTTCAATTCCACCCATTTTCTATTACCTTAAAATCTTACCTGTTAGGTATGAAGATGAAATACTTTTTTTACAAAAAATAAAAAAGCCTCACCAGGTAGTGAAGCTTTGTGTGACCGCGTTAGGATTCAAACCTAAAACCTCTTGATCCGTAGTCAAGTGCTCTATTCAGTTGAGCTACGCAGCCAGAATATTAAAAATTCAATTGGTGTTGTAGTTGATAACCAAAAAAATCCTAAAAAATCATCGGGAACTGTTCTTTAGCTGAGCTAACAATTGACCGTTATTTTTATTGGACGGCAAATATACATCTTTCTTTTTAAGTACCATTACAATCCTGATAAAAAACTATCGTGAATAAAATCAACTACTTCAACCAGGCTTTTATTTTTTTCATATTCTTTAAGTTGCCTGTCGGCTCCGGTACCTGCCTCTAGCATTTTATGTACATGGCTTATTGCATGCTGGCTGCCAAGGTGTGGGATTACATCATCAATAAAATCAAGCAATTCATATATCAAAACCCTTGTATTTACTTCAGATTCTTTACCAAAATCAATTAATGTGCCATCAATTCCATACCTGCTTGCCCGCCATTTATTTTCATTAAGCAGCGCCCGGGAATAAATCATATAATTCATATTTTGGCTGCGTAGCTTATACAATTTTGCACAAATAGCCTGAAAAAGGCCGGCAATAGCAATGGTTTCGTGTACGGTAAGAGGAATATCGCAAATGCGGAATTCTACAGTATTAAAAAATGGATGTACCCTTAAGTCCCACCATATTTTTTTTGCATTATCAATACAGTTTGTTTTTACAAGTAGTTTTATATAATTGTCGTAGCCTTCTATATTTTCAAAAAAATCGGGGATACCTGTACGAGGAAATTTTTCAAAAACCTTAGTTCGAAAAGACTTGTAACCGGTAAGCCTTCCTTCCCAAAAAGGAGAGTTGGTGCTTAACGCAAAAATATGTGGCAAAAAATACCGGGCAGAATTTGCAATATGAATAGCCATTTCACGGGTTTCCATTCCTACATGCACATGCAGCCCAAAAATGAGATTGCTTCGGGCGGCTTCCTGCAACTCATTTACTATTTCATTGTAACGAACATGCTCGGTAATTAACTGGCTTTCCCAGTGGCTAAAGGGGTGTGTACCACTGGCCCCAACCCAAAGGCCAAGCTCGCCGGCAATATTGCTAATGGTTTTGCGAAGGGTAGATACATCTGCAAATGCCTCCGCTACATCAGCACAAATATCTGTACCCACCTCCACCACTGCCTGGTGCATTTCAGCCTTCACTTTATCTTTTATCATCTTCTGGCCTTCCTGTACTATTTTTTGCTGATGGCTTTTTAGCTCCCTTGTGGTAGGATCAATTACCATATATTCTTCTTCTACCCCCAGGGTAAAATGTTTGTAAGAAAGATTGGGCATAAAATTTAATTAAGCATTGAAAAAACAATTTTGTTGATGTACGTATTTCACTATCGGATAATTAAAATAGTTTTTGTTTGTTCGCACTTCGTTTTATGTATTCGCCCCAGGTAAGGTTATCAGCATTATCTACGTGATTTTGTGCAAGTTCAATGGCATAATTTGCTGCAGTTTCTACCACCCAGTCAAAATTTTCCTGGCCTACACTTGTTACTTCTGCATCTGGCGCAGGGTTACAAAAATCTATAGCATAAGGCACGCCATCTCTTACTGCTAACTCTACCGTATTAAAATCGTAGCCCAGGTATTTGCATATTCTTAATACAATATCTTCCATTTGTTTGTAGCGCTCAGGCGATGGTTTAAAATCGGCTACATAGCGCAAGTGGTGTGGATTGCGTGGCTCATACGGCATGATGCGTACGTGCTTTCCGCCTATGCAATAGCAACGGTAATATTCTTCAAATTTAATTTCTTCCTGCAGCATCATTACCAATTGTTCTGTTTCTGCATGTTTTTCAAAAAATTCGTCCTTGCTATTGAGTTGGTATACACTTTTCCAACCGCCGCCGGCAAATGGTTTCATGTATGCCGGAAAACCAATGTATTTAAAAATTCCGTCCCAGTCCAGTGGATATTCCAGGTTGGCAAAAGATTCTGCACTGGTATCGGGTGGTAATTCTCTTGAGGGCAGTATTACCGTTTTTGGAACGGGCACCCCTATTTTTGTAGCCAGGCAGTTATTAAAAAATTTTTCATCTGCGCTCCACCAAAATGGGTTATTAATTACCATTGTGCCGCAGAGAGCAGCATTTTTTAAGTAAGCCCTGTAAAAGGGTACGTCTTGAGAAATACGGTCAAAAATTACAGCATAGCCACTTGGTTCCCCCTGCATCACTTTATCAATCTTTACCGGTTCTGCAATAATTCCTTCTACCTTTTTACTGTTTATCCGTTCTACAAATGCTTCCGGAAAACTTCTTTCCTTACCATGTAATACGCCAATTTTTTTCATAAAAATAATTTTAAAGATTAAAGGATGCTTACTTATTAGTGTAACCAAATATATTTTTTTGGGGCCATAAAACCAAAAATGTTTTAAAATCAGGGGATGTATTTTTTTACAAAGCTTTACTTATTTTTGCGGCTTATGACCAATGCCAAAACTGATGAAGTAATAATAGAGAATCATTTGCTTTATTCAGAAATGCTGCAAAGAGATGTGAAAGTAGATTGTTATATCCCTTCTAATCTTTCTACGCTTACCAATGTGCCGTTATTATTGATAAATGATGGACAGGATTTGGTGAAAATGTCCTTTGAAGAAATTTTAGAACCACTCATTTTTGCAGGTGATATTGAGCCCATATTTTGTGTAGGGATTCATTGTGCGCCTGATAGAAAAAATGAGTATGGTACTGCTAAAATTCTTGATTATAAAGGCCGGGGCGCTAAGGCGTATTTGTTTACCCGTTTTGTGATGGAAGAGCTACTTCCATTTTTGCGTAAAAATTATTTAATTTATTCGTTTAAAGAAAAGGCTTTTGCCGGATTTTCTTTAGGAGGCTTGTGTGCAATGGATATTGTATGGAACAATGCAGAAGAATTCACTAAGGTTGGTGTATTCAGCGGCTCATTGTGGTGGCGTGATAAAGATCAGGAAGATGAAGATTTTGACGAGGATAAAGACCGCATCATGCAACGGCAGGTAAGGGAAGGAAACTTTGCACCCTGGCTTCGTTTCTTTTTTGAAGTAGGTACTTTAGATGAAACTGCAGACAGAAATAATAATGGGATAATTGATTCTATTGATGATACCCAAAGTGTAATTGCAGCCTTAGAAAAAAAAGGATATCCTTCTTCTTCTATAAAATATCTTGAATTGAAAGATGGCAGGCATGATGTTCCTACCTGGGCTAAAGCTTTTCCTGAATTTTTAAAATGGGCCTGGGGCAAAGTGTAGATTTACCCTGTAAATAATTTTTCATTAATTTTTATAAAATAAGAAAGCCGCTTTTTTAAAAGCGGCTTTCTTATTAAGTATTATGAATGGCTATTAAAACATATAGCGCAAACCTATCTGCATACCCCATGTGCTGATATTTGATATTGTTTTTTGGTAAGGATTTGTTACCAAAGCTTTTGTAGTAGGGGAGGTAGAAATTTCAGCTAAAGTATAAGTTGGTTTACCTGTACCATCTATCCCTTTAAAAGTAAGTGGATTATTTACAGAGTAACCACTTTTGAAGCCCCAGTCCTTGTTCAATAAGTTAGGAAGGTTTATAATATCTAAACTCAACTGAAGTGTATTTTTAACCTTTCCTGTAGTTGCAAAAATATCTTGTAAAAAACGCATATCCAAGCGGTTGTACCATGGTGTTAACGCAGAGTTTCTTTCTGCATATTGGCCTTTATGTTTGCGTAAGTAAGGAGAGTTAGCTACAAATTGGTCGTAAGCAGCTTGCTGATCAGCTACAGTATATTTACCAGGAACAGCTACAAATGGTACATCTGCACCTGATTTATAAATGTACATTAAGTCTGATGCATTATTACCATCATTATTAAGATCTCCACCAATAATAAAACTGTACCTGCTTTGGAAAGCCCCTTCGTAATAAAATGTAAGAGTGCTTGCCAAATGCTTAAAGTATTCTGCTCTGTATGATAATGTAGCCAATACTCTGTGTGGGGTTGAATAAGATGAATTATATACTTCTTCTGCATTAGGAGTACCCCTGTTAATAATTGATTGCCATGCTGAAGTAGCCTGAGAACCTGGGTTAGAACTAACTTCTGTGGCTAAGGTATAAGTATAAGATAAAGAACCGTAGAGGCCTTTAGAGAAAGATTTACTTAACTGAGCTGTAGAAGAAAATGAATATCCCTTTTTAGTATTTTCAAGAATAATAACTGTACCACCCTTTCCTACGCCTGCTAAGTTAGGATTTACATATTTTGCAGATGGGCTGGTACTAGAAGGGAAGTAAGCTCTATTGTCTAGACCATTTAAAAGGGTTGTAGGGTCTTTCAAATTTGCATTACGCATTTTTACTGCATTTAAGTCTTTAGTGTATAATATATCTAAAGTTGCAGTAAAGCCATTTCCTAATTGTTTATCAATACCAAAGTTTGTTCTAAAAACCTGTGGAAATTTGAACTTAGGATCTATAAGAACAAAACTTCCGGGTGCAGCAGCAGTAACTGTAGATGGGAATTTTGAAATATATGCATCAGGATTTGGATTGAATGTAATACCAGTTAACTGTGCGGCTGTATTTAGCACTGCACCATTTTGATAAACACCACTTCCACTTGGCATGTTTGTAAGGAATACAAATGGAATTTTTCCTGAAAATATACCTGTACCTCCACGCAATACCAAACCTTTTTCATCAGGCACTCTCCAACGGAAACCAAATCTTGGAGATAGTAATAAACTAGATTTTGGCCATTTGCCGGTGCTAAAATTTTGCATGTTACCATCCTTATCAGGAAATTGTAATGCAGAGATTGCAGTATTTTCTTTTGGTTGTTCCAAATAAGTTGGCAAATCGCCCCTTATGCCGTAAGTAAACTTAAGGTTTGGATTTACGTTAAATTCATCCTGAAGATATACACCTAATTGGCCCACTTTTAAATTAGCAGAAAAAACTTTAGCCTGGCCGGGTACAAGAGAGTAAGTATAAGAGAAGAAAGCAGGCGCTTTGTCTTGCCTAAAATCATTAAGCGTATTATACATATAATAACTTTCAGAGCCTGCCATAAATGCATTCCCTACTTTTTGATATTCAAAAGTAGCACCGGCAGTTAATGTATGCCTGCCTGCAAAATAAGTGAAGTTTTCAGTAGCAGTTGCTACATTGTTTACTACTTCATTATTTCTGGTAAAAGGGTCTGTACCTGCGCTCATATAATTTCTACCAGCAGAAACACCGGCTACTGTATTATCTCCATTAAAAATTTCAATTGTTGGAAAAATACCACCGGGTGAATTTCTTACATCATTAATATGTGTATAAGAAAGTAATAATTGATTTGATATTCTAGTGTTGAAATTACTGTTCAACTCTAAAGTAGCGGATTGAACAATATGGTCTGTTCCATAATCAGAATTAGAAAAGCCAATTGATTGAAGGCTATTCCTGTTGTTGGGCAATCTTGATTGAGAGGGTAAAGAAATACCAGTTGAAGGATTGGTAATAACAAAACCACCAGCACCACTGTTAGGTACACTGCTACCATTAAGTGGCGATTGGTCAGAACCAAGAAAATCACTGTATTTTAAAACCAATTTATGTTTATCGCTAATATTCCAGTTTATTTTAGCAAGTAACTTGCGATTTTTAGTTACATAGTTTGGCCTGTTATCGTAAGCACCTGCATCATAACCATATTTGGTTTTTAATATATCACGAAAACTATTTAAAGAATCTATAGGGGCTGCAGAAACTGTTCCTGCTGCTGAAGAGCCGGTAGGAATAAAAGTATTTGAGTTGGGTGTTGAAGCATTTTCCCATTCAGCATTTAGAAAAAAGAATAATTTATTTTTTATGATGGGGCCTCCCAAACTGGCGCCATACACTTTATTTTTTTGAGGAGTAGCAGTTAGTTTATTATCGCCAACATTTAGGCCATTAAAACTCTGATCTCTGTAATATCCATAAGCACTACCATGAAAAGTATTGGTACCACTTTTTGTAAGTACATTGATACCTGCACCAGTAAAACCCGATTGCCTTACATCATAAGGGGCAATGTTAACAGATATTTCATCATACGCATCAATAGAAATAGGGCTGGCGCCACCACCGGGTTGAGGATCGGAACTTAAACCAAAATTATTATTAAGGTTTGCACCATCTATTTGCAGATTGTTAAACCTACCATCTCTACCTGCAAAATTATTTCCATTTGCCTGAGGGGTAAGCCTGGTAAAATCTGTAATGCTCCTGGAAATGGAAGGAGCTGAAGTAATCATTCTTGAATCAAATACAGTACTTGCTCCGGTTTTTGAACGGGATCCGGATTTTCCGGTAGCGGTTACCGTTACTGTTGATAATTCTGAAACACTTGTAGATAAAGTTACATCTTCAATGTATGGTTCCCCGAGAGCAAGTGATACATTATTAAAGGTTTGAGAGGCATATCCAACATAACCAATTGTAATGCTGTATGGCCCGCCAATACGAGTATTTGGTAAGGTGTAATTACCATCTTTTTTTGTAATTGTAACGTATTTAGTTCCGGAAGGGACATGTATTGCAGTTACAGTGGCGCCTTCTAATGGGGTTCCTTTGTCAGATTTTACAAAGCCCGTAATACTACTTGTAGTAACCTGTGCATTTCCTATAAAAGAAATAGCAACCAGGGTAATTAGCATTGGTAATAGTTTCTTTAAATTCATGTTAGTTTTGTTTTTTCGTGTGCAAATAAACTAAATATTTACGGAAAATTACCGTTTTAATATTATTTAATTGTTAGACTAAAATAATGAATTTATAGCTGCTTGCCAATTTTGGCATATTTGAGTTTGCGAAAAGCGAAATAGTAAATTTATCGCTGGGCATTACTTATTAACTTTGCAGTTTAGAAATATATAAAAAATGCTTAATAAAATAGAAGAAGCCATTGCAGATATAAAGAATGGCAAATTAGTAATAGTAGTAGATGATGAAGATAGAGAAAATGAAGGCGATTTTATTACTGCTGCTAACAATGCTACGCCTGAAATAGTGAACTTTATGAGTACTCATGGCCGGGGCCTTATTTGTGCAGCTATTACAGAAGAAAGATGTGAGGAATTAAAGCTGCACCCAATGGTATCAGATAATACTTCCCTGCACGAAACGGCATTTACAGTAAGTATAGATTTATTGGGGCATGGTTGTACTACCGGTATTTCTGCACACGACAGGTCAAAAACTATTTTATCGCTGGTAAATAAAAATACCAAACCATCAGACCTTGGAAGGCCTGGCCATATTTTTCCATTAAAAGCCAAAAAAGGCGGAGTATTAAGAAGGGCGGGCCATACCGAAGCATCTATTGACCTGGCAAGGCTTTCGGGTTTTGAACCGGCTGCTGTGTTGGTAGAAATTATGAACGAAGATGGCAGCATGGCTAGATTGCCGCAGTTGCTGGAAATAGCAGCCAAATTTGAATTGAAAATAATTTCTATAAAAGACCTGATTGAATACCGCTTAAAAACGGAGACCCTGATAGAAGAAGAAGTAAGGGTACAAATGCCAACAAAATATGGCGATTTTGAATTGATTGCTTATAAGCAAACCAATACAGGAGACATTCATCTTGCCATTAAAAAAGGCAACTGGCAAAAAGATGAGCCGGTGCTGGTAAGGGTGCATAGTAGTTGCGTTACCGGTGATATACTTGGCTCTCTGCGCTGCGACTGTGGCGATCAACTACATCATGCTATGGAGCAAATACAAGCTGAAGGCAAGGGACTGGTATTGTATATGAATCAGGAGGGAAGGGGTATTGGCCTGCTGAATAAATTAAAAGCTTATCAACTGCAGGAGCAGGGATTAGATACAGTAGAAGCCAATCTGAAACTGGGATTTGGAATGGATGAAAGAGACTATGGCGTTGGCGCTCAAATATTGCGAAGCCTTGGTATTAGCAAAATGAAATTAATGAGCAATAACCCTCGCAAGAGAGCCGGCCTGCTTGGCTATGGACTCGAAGTGGTAGAAACTGTACCTATAGAAGTAGCGCCTAATGCACATAATAAAAAATACCTTTTTACAAAAAGAGACAAACTCGGCCACGAAATTTTAAATGGGCAATAATGAAATCGGGAGGCGATAAATAGCATACTTGTTACCATTATTTATTGTAAAATAGTTTGTCTGTAACTAAAAGTAAGTGGCAAGCAGCGCCTGCAACATCCATTAAGTTTGGTAAGACAAATATTTTAACTCTGAACTGAACGTACCAACAATCAACAGTATATTAAAAGAGCTCAAGAATGTTCCGGTTGACAAATTGGAAGACCTATATGCTATTGTACATTCTCTGCAAATGAACGTAAAGAAGTAAGGCGGCAAAAGCCAAAAGATTTTTTCTTTTCCGGTTCTTTTATTGGCATGACAAAAAGAGAATATAAAGACTTTGTAAAACATACCTTGCAGGCAAGGAGCTAACTTTTTGACCGAAATATTAATCATTTGTATTGCCAATAGTAGTGCATGAAATTGGAGCCATCAGCAGCGACAATTCTGTTGTACTGAGTTTCGGGCATGTCGAAAAAAAACCGGGTTTAATAATAATCAATATCAAAATGAAAAGCTGAAATTCCGTCGGAAGGAATTCTAATTCCCCACCAACAGCAATTTCTGCCCCGTAACCTGCCGGACAATTATTCTTTCTTATTCAATACTTCAAAAGCCTTATACACACTGCGGTGCATAATTGTTGCATGATTTTCTTCGGGAAAAGGATAGTAAAATGTTTTATACAGTGGTTTTAAAAGATTTACCAATGTATCTACATCATCCTGCATTTGCTTGCCCTCGTTGCCTACAGAAATATACACCTGAGTGTGGTGGTTGGTGATTGGGTGTAAAAACTTTTTTGCATCTTTTAATAGCGATTCATCATCCCACCAAAGGCTGGGACTTATGATGATATAATCAGTAAATAGTGCAGGCTCTTTTAATAAAATTTCTGTAGCGAGCAATCCGCCAAACGATTCGCCAATGAGGGTAGAATGCTGATTGATTTTGTAATTTTTTTGGATATAAGGTTGCAATTCATTTTTAATAAAGCGAATAAAAGTTGCTGAGCCACCGGATGTAGGGCTTTGTTTTAAATCGGCTGCATTGTGTGTAGGAAATGTAAAATCCCTTCTTCTATCTACATTGGCAATGCCTACAATGATTGTTTTTGGCAAAATATTTATCCATGAAAAATTTAAAAATTGAGCCAGTCCGGCTATATGAATAAAATCTTCATCGGCAGAGCCATCGAGTAAATAAATAACCGGGTAAGTGGCTGTAGAATCGGGCGAATAACCCTGTGGCAAATAAATATTGAGTACCCGGTTTTCTGAAAGCTCTTTTGAATATACCTGGTCTATCTGTCCAAGCACAAAGGGTTTTGTGGTTTGTGCATTACAGCATACCGACGCAAATAAAATGTAAAATGCAAAAAAATATTTTTTCATTCTTTTTATTTATTCAATGATTAATCAAATTTTTATTTGAAAAATAAAAGATAAACTCTGATAAATATAATTCGATATTTTTTGAATTGGGTTACTATTATTTTTCTTTGGTTACTTCAATAATATAGTCGATAGTATTGGCCGGTATGGGTGGCAGCGTAAGTTGCCATGTATTTTTTATTTTTTTCAAATTTATTTTTTCGCCATTGTTTAAGGCTACTGCCTTTAATTTTTTATCTGCAAAGGGGAGTTCAATAGTGCCGCTATCTGCCTGCAAAATGTGTATGAAATACCGGTTGTCATTTGCGGTAACTACTCCCCATTTTTGAGGAGCAATAATACCGCCTCTGGTATCATAAATGGTATGGCCATATTGTTGCATCCATGCGCCTACCGCCTGCAACGTGTCTTTAAATTCTTGTTGAATATCGCCATTGGGCATGGGGCCAATATTGAGCAGGAGGTTGGCATTGCGCCCGGCTGCATTTACCAGGTAGCGAATAATGGTGGCTGCGCTTTTATAATTTTTATCAGCCAAATCAAATCCCCAGGAGTTGTTCATGGTTTCACAGGTTTCTAAGGGCAATGCGTTGGAGGCTTTTTGAAAACTGAGGCCTGATTTATTTTCGCCGGGAAGGTCTCTTTCAAACATTTGAAAATCTTCGCCGGCAAATGGGGTTTGGTGATGATTGTTGCCAATCATACAACGGGGTTGCAACTGGTGGATGAGGCTGTAAATTTCGTCGTATTTCCAGTTGATTCTTGAGCTTAAATCTTTGCTGCCTTCTTCATTTGTTTGATCCCAGTGCCCATCAAACCAGATGGCTGTAATATCACCATAATTGCTGAGCAACTCTGTAAGCTGTGCTTTCATAAATTTTAGATAGCTTTCGTAATTGCCATTGCCTGTGCGGCCACTGTACTGGCCTGTGCGCCCGGTGCGCCAGGGATAGTCTTCTCTTGTCCAATCGAGCAGTGAGTAGTAGAGGCATAGTTTGATGCCTTGTTTATGGCACTCGTCGGCCAGCATTTTTAGTACATCTTTTTTATAGGCAGTATTGGTTACTTTCCAATCTGATTGTTTGGTATCCCAATTGCTAAAGCCATCGTGGTGGCGTGTTACAAAGGTGATATACTTCATGCCGGCGGCTTTGGCCATGGCTACCCATTGCTGTGGGTTGTATGCAATGGGGTTGTAAAAATCTTTGAGGTGCTGGTATTCATGTATCCTTATTTTTCGATTGTTCATTACCCACTCGCCTGCACCGGGTATGCTAAATACGCCCCAATGTATAAAGAGGCCAAATTTCATATCTTGAAATTGGTTGCGTGCCTCAAGCATTTGTGGGGTAGGAGTGTAATTATTTTGTGCCAGGCTGTGTATGGAAATGATAAGGCCGGCCATTAGCAAAACTTTTTTCATATAGAAATGATTTTATTGGACGAATGGTCTGAAAGAACTTTTTGTAAAGGTATTGTTTCATTTTATTTCTGATTGGGATTTGTTTTTTTTGGAAAGGCCTTAGATGTTGTGTACAAAAAAGGAGTGATGTAAATGGTAGTAATAAAGTTGTAGCTATTGTTGTGTAGCATTGGAGAGCTGTGAGTAGTGGCTTTGCCTGCCGGAAAATGTTTTACTGCTGATGGGCTGGCGGATAGGAGCGGCACCGGAGCGTAGCGGAGGTATAGCGTATAGCCGCAACCGTTGTAGATGAAGAGAGGATGCTGACAGCCCCAAATTTTTCTTTTCTTAATTATTTATTGGTGTTACTTTGGTTTCGTTTGCAGCTCTTATTTTTTTTCTGCTTTTAAAGAGGTCTCCTATTTTGTCAAAATCTTTTCGATAGGAGAGTTGCACGCCTGAGCGGTTGCGCTGGCCGGTGGTGATATCTACGCTGGTACGGTTAAACCCCACTACTCTTAGCGACCCATCATTGTTGAGTATCCATTCAATGGTGATATCGGGTGTGAATAATCCTTTGCGGTCGAGAGATTGAAGGGCATAGGGATCGTTATAATCGAGATTGCCGCCTATTAAAATATTTAACCGGTTGCTTAATAAAATTTTGAGGCCGGCACGAATATTGGCCTGCAATGCCGAAGCAGTTTTTTGCAGGCTTACTGTTGGATTGATATCTATATAACTTGATATGACACCTTTGGTGGCTTTTTCTAACTGCCTGTTGAGCGTATTGGTAAGAAAGCCACTGATGGCGCCGCCAATGGTACTTGTGGCAAATGCTATGGTATTATCCTGCGATAAAAAATTTTGATCTTGCGTGATGAACGTATTAAATAGCAGGAGGCTTGCTACTTGTTTGTTCATTTCATTTTCGTCATTTTTAAATTCGTCTAAGCGTTTTACTAAAATATAATCTTTATTTTTTTCACTGGTTTCGGGTAGTTTAAAATCAAAAGTTATTTTAGGAGTTTTTAGGCTGCCGGTGAGATGTGCTATAATGTTGATATCATCTTTTTGAGTATAACCGGATGTGTTTAATCCATTATTAATTTGAGAAACTGCTGCAAGGTTTACATTTTTGGCAAGGTATTCTGCAGCAATATCAATTTGCGCTGCATAGGGGTCGCCATTCCAGGTGATGGATGAGCCTTCATTTAGCGTAAATGGTTTGTTTAAAAATGTTTGAAAATTGAAAGTGTATTCACCATTGGTGATATTGTATTTTCCCCTGATGCTGAGTGGCTCTTTATTTCCTACTCTTATCGCCAATTGGCCATTGCCCTGTCCTTTTATTACATCGTTGGTTTCTTCATCTAATATTACATCTACTTTACATGCAGGGTTGGCAGTAAGGTTGAGGTTGACAACTATATTGGTTGACTGATCTTTGGAATATTGCTTATCCATCATGCTACCAAATTGTATAAAATCTAAATAATCAACTGAGTTATTTTCTCTGCTATTGCCTGTAGGTAAATAAATATGGCTGCTGTCTAAAGAGCTTGGTGCCCCATCTATATTCATTTGTAAATTGGTAACTGGGCCTCTCAATGTCATGATGGCTCTTCCTGTTACATTTCCATAAAAATCCTGATTGTCTTTTTTGGTGGTATTGAGCAGCAACATTTTTTGCGTTTCAAAGCGCATATTTTCAAATGAAAAATCTTTAAAGAAGTGGTGATGCATTTTGCCTGAAACTACTCCTTCATTATTTAAAGTATCTTTTAATTTGATGGTGCCAATATCTATTAAATCTTCACCAAAATGAATGGTTTGCTTATCAAATAAATATTTGCATTGTGTATAGGCTATTTTTAAGGCACCATTGCTGATGGTGGCATCGCCGGTGATGTATTGATTGTTATTGCCACTATACACTTTAATATTGCCCTGTGCGGTACCGCTCATTTGACTAAATATGGTGCTGAGGTATGGTTGCAAAATATCAAGATTGAGCTTGCCTGCCTGCAGGTTGGCGCTGAGCTGATTGCCGGTAGTGTCTTTGTAATTATAAAAACCATTTACCATAAATTGGTTATCGGGATTATCTGCAATGGCTTTGTAATTGACAATGCCTGTGCTGGTATTAGCACTTGCATTTAGATTGAGCCGGCCTATATTTTTATTATCAAGGCTTAGGCTGTCTATATTACCATCAAACTGCAAAATGGGATTGCCAAAAGGATTTATTAGGGTAGCCGTTCCCGTTACTAACCCGCTTATTTTTGGCTCTTTTAAAATGATGGGTAAAAAATCGAGATCTACATTGGATAGCCTGGCCACAAGATTGGTATTATCTGTAAGCTCATCTAATTCTGTAGAAATTACAATTTGTTGCTTATCATGAAAAAACTTTACTTCATTGGCATCTATTATTTTTTTGCGAAGTGTAATTTCTCCATCTTTTTCAAGTTGCCATTTTTTATTGTTGATAACAAAAGATGAAGGGTAAAAATGTATTTTAACTCCATCACTGAGGGATTGTATAGTTGCATTTAACTCAGCATCGCCAATAATTTTACTGCCGGTGGTATTTAATTTTACTAAAGAAACATTGTTGTGAGCAGATATCAACAACTTTGTTAGTGGAAAATGCAGGCTGTCATCTATGGCGATATTTTCGAACGCTACCTGTGTATTGAGCGTATCTTTATTACCTATGCTTTGCAGCGTTGTGTTGGTAAATGTTTTTTTATCATAGATAAATTCAGGGATAGCGGCGTCTAACCTTAGCTGGTAGTTTTGAATATTTACACTGCCTTTTATATCAGCATGATTGAAACCCGATAATTTTTTATCAAAGAGCCGAACATATTCATCTACCCGGTGGGTTTTGATGTTGAAGGTAAAATCCTGCTTGCTAATGGCGTGCTTAGGCAGTGTAAAATAAGATGGGTAATATTTTGAAAGAAAAAAAGTAAATGCATCGGGAAGCTCCATTATTTTAAACTGTCCATTGATGCTTGCTTCCAGCTCGTTTGACTGGAGTGTAAGCAATTTTTTGTTTTCTAAAAACTCTGATTTAAGAGTGAGAGAGTCAAAAGATAATTTTGTGCTATCGTGTTTTAAAGTGGCATCGTTAATACGTGCCGTTCCTAAAAAGTTATCAATATTGTTTCCTGTAAAGTTGAGGCTGAATAAGCCTGAAAGGGATAAGTTGTCATTGGTGAGCAATAAATTTTTTAGATTGGCCTTTGCTACATCTGCATTAAGGTTAAAAGCAATTTGCTTTGTAGAAATATTGAGCGCCCCATCTAGTCCGGATATTTTTAAGTTGGGGTCATCTATTGATAAATGCCCTTTGAATAATTGTTTATCAAAATCACCATTTACAATGGCATTTTGATAACTATACCCGTTAAAATCAAATCTTTTTACGGTTGCATCCACATTAGCATTCAGGTTTTTTAACGAAAATCCTCTTCCTTTTATTTTTGTATTAGCCGTTACAATACCTAATTGTGAAGCGTTTAAAAATGAGCCGATATTAAATCCATTGGTTGCAATTTTTCCGGAATAAGCTGATATGCCGTTTTCCGGAATTTTCATATTGAGATCTGCTGTAACGCCACCAAGCCCGGTATTAAAATTACCATAAGCCACAAAATCTCTTATAAAACCTGTGAAGTATCCTGTATAATTAATGGTTCCTAATTTTGACAGAGATACTTGTTTTGCATTTTTTAATTGTGGTATAATAGCAGTTAGGTCTGCATAATTTGTTTGTAGAAAATTAGATTTAAAATCAATAAATGTGCTGTTGATATCCGGCAGGCCACGCATGGCAATATCTCCGTCAATTATAGTATTGCCGGTTTTTATTTTAATGTTTTTAGTAGAAAAATTATCAATAGATCCTTTAGCGCTGCCTTGTATTTCAAATACCCTGTTCCAGCTTTTTAAATTGGGCGAAAAAATAGCCAGGTCATCGCTGCTGATGCTACTATTGGTCAATGATACATTCAGCGTTACATTGTGCAGAAAACTGCTGAAATCATTATTGAATTCATTGTAATGCATGGCATAATAATTACCCAGTTTGCTATTATTTATTTGCAAAGCCAGGTTATTAAATTCCATCAGCTCCGGCGTAAATTTCATTTTACTTTGAAGCTTTTTAATGTCGAGCCCACTACGTTCTTTTGCTGCAAGAGAAATATCGGCGGTTAAAGTGTCGTGCAGAAACAATACATTATTGATACTGCCGGTAATATGATTAAAAAGCAGGTGTTGCCCGTCAAATCTATCTGTATATACAGGCCTGTCGGTTTCTTTATCATTTTTAAAACTGCCATCAAAAAGTTGAAATTTTTTAACGCTGCAAATCCATCCGTCATTATTCCATTTAAAGGCAGATACCATTGGTATCTTTTGCAAAATAGGGGTAAGGTTTGCTACAGCAGGCCTGCTGCCTGTATAATCAGATTGTGCAAACAAAGGCTGCTCCAAATAGATTTCTTTTATTGCCAGTTGTTTTTTATCAAGGTTTACAGAATCTACCTGTATATCCATTTTTTTAAGGGCCACATTCATATCCTGGCCAATCCATTTATCTATTTTATTAAACCGGATATTGTTGAGGTGAATTTCCTTTAGTTCTATTGCCGTACTTTTTTTGTTTCCACCTGTTTTGGGCCCCGAAAAATAATCTATCAGAAATTGGTAGTTCCAAACAGAGTCGCTGCGGTGCAGATTTATCAGGGCATCGTCTAATTCTAAATAATGAAAAGAAATTTTATCTTTCAAAAAAAACCAGTCGGTAATATTTACTTTGGCAGTGCCGGCATATAACAGGGTATCTTTCTTAAGGTCATCTACCAGCAGCCCGTTAATATTTACTTTATTAAAAAGAGATAAGCTTACATTCTCAATCTTGATAGTTGTGTGCAACTTTTCAGAAAGGGTTTTTGTAACTTTTGCTACCATCCAGTTTTGCACAGAGGGTATTTGTACCAATCCCCAGATAGATAATACTAAAATAATAATGAATGCAAAGAACCCTATTTTTTTGGCAGTTTTTTTAAATGTAAACAGCCAGGCTGTGGCCCAGCCTGCTATTAAAATAATAAATATCCAAAGTGGTACTTTATTATAAGCAAAAAAGTAGAGGGCGGCCAAAGCCAACCAGTAAGCCAGGGTAATACAAAACCATTTTAATATAGTAATACTCTTTTGCAGAAAAATTCTTATTTGTAAAAATAACCAATCATGCAGTACGCACAAGGCACGGTATCAATTTTATGAAAATATTCAAAATATGTAATTTAATTCATTAAAGCCCACGGGCATCATCATCACCACGCTTATCGGCAATAGCCGTTACTAATCTTTTGCCTTTAGGCGATATTACAATCAATTCTGTACGGCCAATAGCGCCCCGTACATTTATTTTATATCCCATAGCTTTTAATTGCTCTGCCACATTTTGCGGAAAGTCTTTTTCTACATCTACCACATCGGGCAGCCATTGATGATGAAACTTAGGCTTGTTAACTGCCTCTTCGGGCGATAATGAAAACTCTAAAATATCCATCAGCGTTTGATATACCGATGTAGGAATGGTGGTGCCGCCCGGCGATCCTACTACAATATAAGGCTTATTGTTTTTTAGTACAATGGTTGGCGCCATGCTGCTCAGCATTCTTTTGTTAGGGGCAATAGCGTTGGCCGCATTGCCTACCGCACCATACATATTGGGTACTCCGGGTTTGGCGCTAAAGTCGTCCATTTCATTATTTAAAATAAAACCTGCACCGCTTACAACAGTTTTGCTGCCATAGCCGCCATTTAAAGTAGTAGTTACCGATACCGCATTGCCCTCGCCATCTACAATGCTGATATGGGTGGTCTGCTCACTTTCATGTATCAGTCCTGCTTTGGTAATATCGCTGCTGCCTGCTTTGCCCGGAGTAAAATCGCTCATGCGTTGCCGTAAGTAGTCATCATTCAGCATTTTTTCTACCGGCACTTTTATAAAATCGGGGTCGCCCAAAAAATTTGCCCTGTCAGCATAAGCCCTCCGCTCGGCTTCTACCATTAGTTGCACGCTTGCAGCCGTTTCAAAGCCCATACCGGCAATATTTCTATCACCGGTCATTTTCATCAGTTGCTCTATTATTATGCCACCACTACTGGGCAGCGGCATCGATATTACGGCTACATCTTTGTACTTAAATTGTAATACCTCTCTTTCTTTTGCCTTATAATTTTTAAGGTCTTCCCTGCTGATAATGCCATTACCCCTTTTCATTTCTTTTACTATCAGGTCGGCAGTTTTGCCTTCATAAAAACCTTTGGCGCCAAAGTCTCTTATGCGTTTAAGCGTAGCCGCTAGTTCCGGTTGTAGCAGCGTATCGCCAGCCACCCACTTACGTTGTTTTACAAAGGCCACCGCATTTTTATTTACTTGTTCAAATTCTTTTTTAGCATGGTTAAAACTTTGCGCCTGGCTTTCTGTAATAGCAAAGCCTTTTTCTGCCAGTGCAATAGCAGGAGCAATTAATTTTTTAAAAGGCAGCTTAGCATATTTTAGCGAAGCAAATAAGCCTGCCACCGTGCCCGGTACGCCGCAAGCAAGCCTTCCTGTTTGCGATAATTCGGCCACAGCATTTCCGGCACTGTCAAGGTACATATCTTTAAAAGCCTTTGCTGGCGCTGTTTCCCGGTAGTCAATCGAAATATTTTTTCCATTTTTTAAATGCGCCACCATAAAACCACCGCCTCCAATATTTCCGGCGCCGGGGTACACTACTGCAAGGGCAAGCTGTGTGGCAATAGCCGCATCTATGGCATTGCCGCCTTGTTGTATCATAAGTAACCCGGCCTGGCTGGCAAGCGGGTGTGCACTTACTACGGCAGCTTTTTTAGTTTCCGTTTTTTTTTGCTGCCAATATTGGTAAGGACTAATTTGCGAATGAGCGTGTAAAAAAGAAAAGATTAAAACAACAATGGCAGAAATATATTTTTTATGCATTAAAACTATTTTTATCAAAAATAACAAAAATTTTGGGGCTGTCATCTTCAAAGCATTGGGCAACAGTGGTAAGGGCTATTCGCTTCAAGCCTTCGTTCGTTCCTCACTCAGGGCTTTCCGCTTCTATCCCTCAGCCATTGGGCAGTAAGCATGGCCCGGCAATAAATACAGTACGGCATCAAGCCTACTGGTTTACCACTCAACAATTTTACAATACATGCATACAAGCATTGCCTTAATTTCGTTTATCAAATTTTTTTAGGGAATGAACAAATTACTACTCCTCATCATGCTATGGATGAATGCGCTGCAAAGCTTTGGCCAAAACCCTGGCACAGCAAGCAGTGCAGATATTTTATTGCAGATGAAAAAACTAAATGTACTGGGCTCTGTACTATATATAGCGGCACATCCCGATGATGAAAACAATGCGCTATTGCCCTACCTGGCCAACGAAACTCTTTATCGCACTGCTTACCTTAGCCTTACACGGGGCGATGGAGGGCAAAACCTTATTGGAGATGAGCAGGGAGTAGAGCTTGGCCTGATACGCACTCAGGAGTTATTAGCAGCCAGAAGAATAGATGGCGCCGAGCAATATTTTACAAGGGCTTACGAATTTGGCTTTAGCAAAAGTGCAGAAGAAGCCTTGAAAATTTGGAACAAAGAAAAAATTTTAAGTGATGTAGTATGGATAATCAGAAAATATCAACCCGATATTATCATCAAGCGTTTTCCGCCAGATAAAAGAGCAGGGCATGGCCATCATGCAGCATCAGCCATACTTGCAGACGAAGCCTTTACCGCCGCCGCAGACCCTAACCGTTTTCCGGAGCAATTTAATTACGGCGTAAAACCCTGGCAGGCAAAACGCATATTGTGGAACACCTATAATTTTGGCAATAATAATACCACCGGCAGCGATCAGTTAAAAATAGACATTGGCGGATACAACCCATTGCTTGGTAAAAGCTATGGCGAGTTGGGAGGCGAAGCCAGAACGATGCATAAAAGCCAGGGCGAAGGCCGCCCACGCAGGCGGGGAGAGTCTTACGAATATTTTAAAACCACTGCCGGCCCTGCCGCTATCATTAATTTGATGGATGGAATTAATATTGACTGGAGCAGGTTGCCCGGTGGTGAGGGAGTAAGTGTATTAATAAATGAAGCCATACAGGCTTACAACCCATCTACGCCGGAGCTTTCTGTACCTGCATTATTAAAAATTTACAAAGCCATCAAAGCCCTGCCCGATGGAGTTTGGCGCAATAAAAAATTAGCAGAAACTCAACAACTAATAATGGAATGTAGCGCATTATACCTTGAGGCTACTACTGCAATGCAAACGGTAACACAGGGCGGCGATTTAAAAATATCTATAACTGCCAATGCCAGGGAGTCAGACAATGTTGTATTAAAAAGTATAAGGATTGAAGATTTTGACACTACGCTTACTACAAAGCTCAGCAAAAATCAAAATGTAAGTATCAATACCTTATTGCATGTGGCAGACGATAAAGCAATCTCACAACCGTATTGGTTAACCAATCCTGTAACAGAAGGTATTTTTGACGTAAGAGATCAAACGCTCATTGGGAAGCCCGAAAATGATCCGGCATTTTGTGCTACCATCACCGTGGGTATTGATGGCGAAGATTTTGTATTTAACCAACCTTTGCAATACCGGGTAGTGGACCCTGTAAAAGGAGATTTGTATGAACCGGTAGTAGTATTGCCAAAAACAGAGTTGGATTTTACCGGCAATAATTTTATCTCGATAAATGATGCCCCGGTAAAAATTGCTTTTAGGGTAAAGTCAGAAGATACTACAAACCTGCTGCAACAAGTGCATTTATACATTACCGATAGTTGGAAATCGGTAAATAAACCACAGGTAAATTATCAAAATAACGGCCATGAATATACGATAACTGATTTTTATAAACCCTCATCGGCTTTTCAAAATAAAAAAGAAACGATAAGCCTGGAGACTACCGGCGAAAAGTATGACGGCTACAGCAAAACAATTGCATACGATCATATTCCAACCATCACTTATTTTCCCAGGGCACAGGCAAATCTTGTAAGCCTGCACATTAAATTGAGCGGAAAAAAAATAGGATACTTTGCCGGCGCCGGAGATAAGGTTCCTGCTGCATTACAGGCTATGGGGTACGAGGTGGTTTTTTTAAATGAAAATGATATCAACGATGCCCGGCTGGCACAGTTTGATGCCATCATCACAGGCATTAGGGCCTATAATTTGTATGCATACCTTACCGATAAAAATGAAGTGATGAACAGGTATGTACACAATGGTGGCAACCTCATCATTCAATACATGAAAAGTAATTTTGCCGGGCAGGAAAAAATAAATGCAGGCCCTTATGCATTTAGTATTGATGCAGGCACCCGTGTTACAGAAGAAGATGCTAAAGTAGATTTTTTATTACCTGATAATGTTGCCCTGCATTATCCCAATACCATTACAGATAAAGATTTTGATGGGTGGGTGCAGGAGCGTAGCACTTACCAGGCGGTGAAGTTAGATGAGCATTTTGTAATGCCACTTGGTATGCACGATAAAGAGGATAAAGAAACATCCGGAAGCCTTGCTATTGCTAAGTATGGTAAAGGCAATGTTGTATATGCAAGCCTTACATTTTTCAGGCAGTTGCCTGCAGGTGTGCCAGGTGCTTACAGGCTGATGGCCAATTTAATTGCATTGCCAAAAAATAAATAATAAAATACATCTGTTACAAATACAATGAGCAGTATAGATTGGGCCATATTAATTGTAGTGTTGCTTGGCATTATTGTGTATGGGGTTTATAAAAGCCGCACTACCAAAAATTTGGAAGGATATTTCCTTAGCAATCGTAGTATGCCCTGGTATCTTGTATTGCTAAGCATTATGGGTACGCAGGCAAGCGCTATTACTTACCTCACCGGCCCGGGCCAGGCTTATACAGATGGTATGAGGTTTGTACAATATTATTTTGGGCTGCCACTTGCCATGATAGTCATCAGCATTTTTTTTGTACCTGTTTACAGCAGGCTCAAAGTTTATACGGCTTACGAATTTTTAGAACAGCGCTTTGATTTAAAAACCCGAACCTTTACTTCCTTCCTTTTTTTGCTATCTCGTGGGCTAAGTACAGGAGTAAGTATTTATGCACCTTCACTTATTTTAAGTTCGCTCATGGGCTGGAATATTTATTACACCAATATTGTAATGGGTGGCCTGCTGATTATTTATACCATGAGTGGGGGAGCCAAAGCAGTGGCATATACTCAAACTTTGCAAATGATAATTGTATTTATATCATTATTTTCCATCGGGTATATTGCCGTAAAGTTATTGCCCGATGGTATGGGGTTTAAGCAGGCATTAAGCGAAGCCGGGGGCTTTGGTAAGATGAATGTTATTACATCAGGCTTTACAAAAAATGGCTTCGATTGGAAAGATAAGTACAATATTTGGAGCGGATTAATTGGCGGATTTTTTTTGGCATTAAGTTATTTTGGTACAGATCATAGCCAGGTAGGGCGGTACCTTACAGCAAAAAATATTAAAGAAAGCCGGAAAGGGCTTTTGATGAATGGACTGGTAAAAGTGCCCATGCAATTTTTTATTTTACTCATTGGTATTTTAATTTTTACTTTTTATTTATATCATAAGGCGCCTGTTTATTTTGACGATACTAAAATTGAAGCAGCACAGCATACTCCTTATAAAAATGAATTGAATGCCATAAGCGCTAATTATGCCAGGGCTTTTGAGCAGCACGATGCAGCAGCCACAGAAGCTTATCGGCGGCAGTATAAAGCAGTGTTGCAAAAAGCATTTCCAAATGAAGATGCTAATGATACCAACTATATTTTTCTTCGTTTTGTAAAAGATAATTTACCCATTGGGTTAATAGGGTTGTTGTTTGCAGTAATATTTTTATCGGCCTGGGGAAGCATAGCAGCAGCGCTCAATTCTCTGGCAGCCTGCTCTGTTGTTGATTTTCATAAAAAATTTTTTGTAAAAAAAGAAACACCGGTGGAGGATTATAAAGTATCGCAATGGTACACTTTTGGCTGGGGAATATTTTGTATTATCATTGCCATATTTGCCCGCAATATTGGCAATAGCCTGATAGAAGCCGTTAATATTTTAGGGTCTATTTTTTACGGTGTTATCCTGGGTATTTTTTTAATTGCATTTTGGATAAAACCCATTAAAGGCAATGCAGTATTTTTTGCTGCAATTATTTCTGAAATTGCGGTATATCTCATCTTTCGGGCAGATGTAATTTCTTTTTTATGGCTAAATGTTATTGGCGCTTTGCTGGTAATTATTACCGGGTTTATTTTACAGGTATTTTTTTCAAAAATAAAATATTGAAGCCTTTATAGTTTGCTAGCTCCCAATAAAAAATCCTGTCATTTTATTTTGTGACAGGATAAGTTTTTGCAATCAAAATTATTTTATAATTTCTTCAAAAAATCTTCATTCAATTTTATATAGTCATCATTTTTTTGCTCAGTGGCCAGCGACAATGAAGTCTGGCTGCTAATTTTAGCGGCAGCTTTATTGCCCATTTCTTTTTCAATCTTTGCTTTGTATAGCCACATATAATATGCTTTTGGATTTTCTTTTACCGCATTGCTAATATTTTCTAAAGCTTTCGTATAGTTTTTATCATATTCATAATAAAATTGTGCGGCTAAGTAGTAGGGTTTTTTGTCTGTATTCATCGCCTGCTCTATCTGGGTGCGTATCCTGTTTTTTATGGGTGAAGTAAGCGGAATTTCTACTTGTGTCTTTTGCCAAATCAATTGAATATCGCAGCTTTCAGGCAGTATGTTGGCAAACTGAATGGTAAAATCTTCTATATTGTTTTTATTTTTTTTAGTTGGCACTTTAATTCTCACTACATCATCTGATTCTTTGTAATTGGTAGTACCCCAATTTGTGATTCCTTTATTTAAAATAATTTCCCATTCTTCTTCGCCGGGTATGCTGTAGAGGGCATAAGCTCCCGAATCAATTTTTTTTCCATTGATGTAAACTATATCAGAAAATTTTATAATGGTAGCTTTATTGGCGCCTGTACGCCACAATTTTCCGAAAGGAACAAGCCCGCCAAATACCAAACGACCTTTTGCAGAAGGACGACTGTAGGTAATTTCTATATTTCCCAATGCAAAATCTTGTTTGATAGTTTGAGTAGGCGAGGGAGCCGGTATTTTTACCTGTGCATAAGCAATGCCGCTAATAAATATAGCCATTGCTATTAAAAAAGATGCTTGCCATTTCATAAGCGAAAATTAATTATTCAAAATAAACTTTTACCGTTTGATAAATGAGGGTATGATTGTATTGCTGCACTTGTTGTTGTTTTTCAGAAAAACCCTGCAATCCAAAAAGACCGGCAGCATTTCCTTTGTTGATAGCTATTTCAAGATAACCTGCGGAGTTAAAAAGAGCTAATTTTTCTCCTTCTGACACATCTGCATAGGTTTCGCTTATTTTATCAATTTTTTCGTCTCTTTTAAATACAATGTGAAAACTTCTGCCTTTGCGTTGTTCTTCAAATTCTTCTTTGCTGATGTTGACTATTACGTTTTCAAAATTATCAATAAAGATAATCTGTCCTTCTATCCAATTATTGCCCAGCAATGGTCGCAATGGATTTTTTACCCGGATAGAAACGGAGGCATCACCAATTTCTTCTAATTTTTTTCCGGCCTGTATTTTATTAAAAGCTTCTGCAAATACAGAGGTGCAAAACAAAGTATTTTTTTGTTGAGATTTTTCAAGAGGCAGCGCTACTACTTTTTGGGGCACTTCTTCCAGAATCATTGTGATAAGCCCATTATCGGCACAGGCAATATAATGCCCATTGTGTTTGGCCAGTAACAGGTGTTCGGGCCTTTCGTCAAAAATATTTACAAGTATTAAATGAAAACTACCCTCCGGAAAATTTTTAATTGCATTGCGGCAAACATAAGCTGCCTGCGGATAATTAAAAGGAGATAATAAATGCGTAATATCTACAATATTGAACTGACTGTTTGCCTGTAATAACTGCCCTTTTATGGCGCCAGGCATAAAATCCTGCATACCTATATCGCTTGTAAGGGTTATAACCGGCATTATAATAATGGGTAAATATTTAAAAAAATTATTTGACTAGTTTTCCATTTTTAAAAAAGAAATTTTTGGTAAGCTTATCTGCCCATGCCGGAAAAAATTTATTCATAAAAACAGTTTGTTTTCCTTTAAAGGTAAGTACCAGCGTTCTTTTCTTTTTTTCAATGGCATTTAATATATGATTGGCGCATTCTTTAGCGCTCATTAAATGTGTTTCATTTAAAGGGCTTTCACCTTGCGATTGCCCTTTATCGTTTAATGCAGCTTTGCGAATATTGCTCCTAGTAAATCCGGGGCAAACCCACATCACATTTA
This sequence comes from Bacteroidota bacterium, assembly GCA_018268135.1. GTDB lineage: Bacteria > Bacteroidota > Bacteroidia > Chitinophagales > Chitinophagaceae > Ferruginibacter. Next base: position 41,613 of record JAFDXD010000079.1, on the reverse strand, counting down.
CATCATCATCCATCAGTTCCGTTCTGATGGCTTCTAACCATCCGTTTAATGCAAATTTGCTTGCACTATATCCGCTTCGCCCCGGCAGCCCTCTGTACCCGGCTATGGAGGAGATGCCAACAATAGTGCCTTTATTTTCTATAATGCAATTCAATGCAAGCTTTGTACAATAAACCGTGCCAAAATAATTTATATCCATTACCTTTTTAAATACATCTACCTCTGCATCTTTTAAAAGTGTACGCATAGATACCCCCGCATTGTTAATCAAAATATCGATGCATCCAAACTGTTTAATGGTAGATTCAATAAAAAGTTTACAATCATTGTACACACTAACATCTGCAACAATACAATGCAGTGGCATGTTAGAGTTACTCAATTGCAAATCGTATAACTTATCCTGATTGCGTGCACAGGTAGCCACTTTGGCGCCCATGGGTAAAAGTAATTCTATAAGCGCCTTGCCTATGCCATCGCTCCCGCCTGTAATTGCAACCACTTTATTGTTGAAAAAGGTACTCATACTAAATAAATATTATTGGCAAAAATAGGGTAGATAACCGGGTGTTTGCAAACTTATTTCCCGAATAAATTTAGTTCTAATTTAAAATCTTTCATAAAAACTTTTGCTGCAATATGATTTTGCCTTATTTTTGCACTCCCTTATTAAAAAACGGGTAAGAATTGGTAGCTCAGTTGGTAGAGCAATACACTTTTAATGTATGGGCCCTGGGTTCGAGTCCCAGCCAGTTCACTTGAAACAAAAGCCGCCTTAGTGCGGCTTTTGTTTGTTTTAACCTTTAGGTATTGTAGAACCTCCAAATATCATTATACTAACTACGGGGATAGGATTGTACAAAATAAGTTTTCTATTAGAAAACTTTCCGTAGCTTTGCTTTGTGTTCAACATCATTAATAGAAAAAATTTATTGCATTATTGTGAAAAATACCCATTAGCTGCGACTGCTTTGCAGGAGTGGTATTATGAATTATTGAATAGCAGGTTTAAAAATTTTAATGAATTAAAACTGGTGTATGGCAATGCAAGCCTGGTGGCGGATGACAGGGTCATTTTTAATATAATGGGAAATAGATACAGGCTGATTGTTAGAATAGTTTTTGATTTTAAGGCTATTCAGATAAAATGGTTTGGAACACATGCAGAGTATGATAAAATTGATGTAACTGTTATTCAATTTAAAAAGAAATAAAAAATATGGAACTTAGAATAATAAAAACCAAAAAGCAGTATACCCAATATTTGGATTGGGTTGATTTACAATTTGACAGAAAGGTAAAGCCTCATTCAAGCGATGGGGAAAAACTGGAACTTGCCCTTTTATTGATTAAGCAATATGAGGATAAGCATTTTCCTATTCCTGTACCAGATGTGATTGATGCTATAAAATTTAAAATGCAAGATTTAGGTTTAAAAAATAAAGATCTGGTTGGTAAAATAGGAAGTAAGGGTTACATCTCTGCAATACTAAATAAACGTAAACCATTAACTTTTGAATTAGTGAAATTTTTTCATAAAGAGTTTATGATACCAGCTGAGATATTACTTGCTTAAAATGAGTTTCAAGTAATGGCAATCCTGCCATTTTCTGTAAATCATTCATCAACCGGTTCGAGACTTGTACCATAAAATTCACCAATGCCTCAGTACTATACACTGGGGCATTTTTATTTGAGATAAAAATTCATTTTATAAGATTAAAAATTGGGCTTGCCTCTATTATTGTACATCTTTAGCCATCTTCATTACTCAATTCTCTATCATAATTTTAAGTATCATGTAATTGGGTTTAAGCACATATTGGCCTTTGTTCGGGCATAGTTAAGTTCACAAGCCATTCACAATTGATTGGCATTGTTTTTATTTATTTTTGCATTATTTAATAAACGCCAATTACAAATAAATAAATCTACTTAATGGCACACTCACATAGTCATGATGGGCATCAACATCATCATCATCATCATGGCGCTGTAGAACTTTCTACGGTAAGTAAAGCTTTTGTTGTAGGTATTATTTTAAACCTGTTATATGTAATTATTCAGGTAGTAATTGGTTTTCGAATCAATTCATTGGCTTTACTCTCCGATGCCGGCCACAATTTTTTGGATGTAGGTGCATTGGCTTTATCGCTTTTGGCTTTTAGGCTCAACAAAGCAAAGGCAAATGAAAAATATACTTATGGTTTTAAAAAATCATCTATTTTAATATCCTTATTCAATGCCATTGTATTATTAATTTCAATAGGAGCAATTGGCTATGAAGCCATCTTAAGATTTAAACATCCGGAGCCCTTGCCCGGCACCACTATTGCTCTGGTATCTTTTATTGGAATTATTATAAATGCTGTTTCTGCATTTATGTTCTTTAGTAATAAAGATAAGGACCTGAATGTGAAAAGCGCTTTTTTGCATTTGGCTTCAGATGCTGTTGTATCTCTTGGGTTGGTAATAGGTGGGGTAATCATATATTTTACACATATTTATTGGATAGATCCGGTATTGAGCCTGGTAGTATGTGCAGTAATAATTGTAAGCACCTGGAATTTAATGAAAGATAGCCTGCGCCTTTCTTTAGATGGTGTGCCGGACTCCATTGAGGTAGATAAAATAAAAGAAGTAGTATTAAAAGAAGAAGGGGTACTGAAAATTCATCATATACATGTATGGGCAATCAGCACTACCGAAAATGCCTTAACTGCACATCTTGTAGTAAACCAAAATACCACGGTAGCACAAACGCAACAAATAAAAGCACGTGTAAGGCACGCTCTGGAGCATGCCAATATTCAACATGCTACTTTGGAAACTGAAGTAGAACAAAGCATCAATGCCGATAAAATTTGTGGCATTAATGCAGAAAGTAAAGCATAAGAAAAAAAAATACTATCATCTTTTTTTGGAAGAAAAAGTAATTTGAAAACCTAAATCAAACAACATTTTCTCTTCATAATTACCAACCGGGCAGTAGTTTTAAACATTTTAATCTTTATTAATTTTCATATTCATTCAAATGCTTATTTTGCAGTCATGCAGCAATACCTTCAACTTTTAAAACATATAATAGATAACGGAACAGATAAAAACGATCGCACCGGCACCGGCACCCGAAGCGTTTTTGGCTATCAAATGCGCTTTAATTTGCAAGATGGTTTTCCTTTGGTTACTACCAAAAAAACTCATTTAAAAAGCATCATACATGAGTTGCTTTGGTTTTTAAAAGGTGATACCAATATTGCGTATTTAAAAGAGAATAATGTAAAAATATGGGATGAGTGGGCAGATGAAAACGGCGACCTTGGCCCGGTATATGGTAAGCAGTGGCGTAGTTGGCAAGGGGCAAACGGGGTAGAGGTAGATCAGGTATCTGACTTGTTGCATCAAATAAAAACCAATCCCGATAGCAGAAGGCTTATCATAAGCGCATGGAATGTGGCAGATTTGCCCAAGATGAAATTAATGCCCTGTCATTGTTTGTTTCAATTTTATGTAGCCGACGGCAGGTTAAGTTGCCAGCTTTACCAGCGAAGTGCCGATGTATTTTTGGGAGTGCCTTTTAATATTGCATCCTATGCATTATTTACCATGATGATTGCACAGGTTTGTGGCCTGGAGCCCGGCGAATTTATTCATTCTTTTGGCGATGTACATTTGTATAAAAATCATTTTGAGCAGGCTAAGTTGCAACTAACCCGTACTCCTTTTCAATTGCCTCAAATGAAAATAAACGCCGCTGTTAAAAATATTTTTGATTTTAAATGGGAAGATTTTGAACTCCAAAACTATCAAAGCCATCCTGCTATCAAAGCGCCTGTAGCGGTATAAAAAAAGTATCATATTTATTTAGTAAAATACCCTCTCGTGGGTATGTATTTTTTTATTCATAAAATTTATTTTTACTTTATTATTATTGTAAAATTTATGAAAAAAATTTGTGTCCTACTGTTAGCATTTTTATCGGGTACTGCACTGTATAGTCAGCCAATGAGTGAAGCTGAAACCAAAGCTATGGCTTTAGCAAATGATGGAAAACTTGCCGAAGCTGCATCTGCATTTGAAGCCATTTATAATGCGGATAATAAAAATACTAAAGCATTATACACCCTTACAGAGTTGTATGAAGATCTTGGCGAACTTCAAAAAGCATATCCCCTGGCCTCAAAAGGGGCATCTCTCAATCCTGATGTAGAAGACTGGGCTTTTTTAAAAGCAGAGATAGAATTAAAATTGGGCAATAATGATGCAGTAATACAAACTGCCAATAATTTTTTAGCAAAGCATAGTGATGCGGCTTTTATTTATTTTATAAAAGCCAAAGCACTTGATGCACAGTCTAAGATACAATTAGCTATTGGCGCTTATTCTAAAGCCATTGCAAATAAGCCTGGGTATGTAAATGCTTTATACCTTAGGGCTAAAGATTTTGTTGCCATCAGCAGGTATCAAAATGGAGTTGATGATTTTTCAAAAGTAATTGAATTGGCTCCTAAGAATGATGAAGTATATAACCAGCGTGGACTTGCCTATTACAGCCTCAAACAAATGAATGAAGCTTATGCTGATTTTTCAAAAGCAATAGAATATAATCCTAAAAATAAGTATGCTTATGCCAATAGGGGATGGGTAAATTTTAATAATGGAAATGATGCGAATGCTCTTGCAGATTTTGAAAACTCCAATGCCATAAAAAATTATGCCGATGCATATTATGGCTTGGCTTCTGTTTATAAAAAACAAAAGCAATATTCTTTAGCCATAGAAAATATACAAAAAGCAATAAGCCTGGATGATAAAATGCCAGCTTATTTTGCCATATATTCAAGCGTATTAGCTGCCAGCAGTCGTAATGATGAAGCGCTTACTGCTGCCGAAAAAATATTGACTTTAGATGCCAATAGCCCGGATGGATTTATATTAAAAGCTACAGCACTGAGCAATCTTGAGAAGTATGAAGAAGCTGTAAAAACTATTACGATGGGCATACAACAATATTCTGACAATTATTTGATGTACGGGCTTAGAAGCTTTATTTATAAACAACAAGGCAAAACAAGCCTTGCAGAAGCAGACAATCAAAAAGCAAAAGAATTGAGTACAAAAGAATAAATCATGAAAAATTTTATTTTCCTGTTTTTTGTTACAGTAATTTCTTCTAATGCCTTTTGCCAGTGTATTTCGGGCGATTGTAAAAACGGTAAAGGTAAGTATGATTTTGGATGGTGTGTGTATGAAGGAGATTTTAAAAACGAAAAGCCTGATGGCAATGGAACTATCAAATATGATGATTACAGCTATACCGGCTCTTTTAAAAATGGCGTAGAAGATGGTGACGGCATCATTACTTACAAGGATGGTAAAACTGAAAAGGTAAAATTTAGCGAAGGAAAAAAAATAGATTTCAAGCCCATAGCGTTAAAAGAAGGTGAATACAAAGCATTTGAAGGTTATGATTTAAACTGTAATGGCAATTGCCATACGGGATATGGCACTTATAGTTTTCCTTCGGGTAATACTTATAAAGGTTATTTTGTAAATATGAAACGACAGGGACATGGTATTTTTTATTTTTCAAGCGGCAATGTGTTTGAAGGCGAGTGGAATAATAATAAAATGGTAAGTGGCACTTTTACATACAATACCGGTGTACAATATGTAGGTACTTATGACAGCAATGAAAATGAACTTAATGGTACTGTAATAGCAGGTAGCCGAAGGGTGCCAATAGTTAATGGCAAAGTCATAATACCGCAAGAAAAATTATACGGCTATGATACCCGTACTCCCGGGCAAATTGAGAAAGAAAAGGAGCAGCGTATTGCACAAAATAAAGCAATTCATCCGCCTTTCAAATGGGGCATCCCAGAAAAATCTGGTATTGAAAAAGACCGTGAAGATTTTGAAAAGATGATGCACGAATCGGATGCAAGAGATAAAGCTTATGATAAAAAATGGGGCGCATACGGGCATTAAAAAATAAAATAGTATGAAAAAGAAAATTTTATTGAAACTGTTTTTTGTATTGATAACTACAACTACTGCTTTAGCGCAATGGAATGTAGGTTCACCTCAGCCTGTTGGCAATTCTTACGATATAAAATTGTATAAAAAAAAATGTACTGATGGTAGTTGTAAAAATGGTGAGACGGGTACATTGAAATTTCAGAGTTATGGTAATTTACAAGAATTTACCGGCACATTTGGTCCTGAAAATACTTTTGTAAACGGACTACTTACTTATAATAGTGGGGTTACTTACAAAGGAAGTTTTAGAGTAGTAGCGCCAGAAGATAAAGGTAAATACTCATATTACACAGTATTTTTTGATAGTGGAACATATACAAAGCCCGGTAGTATTGCTTATACTGCAAAATTTATAAATAATCTTCCTCAAGGATATTCTGATGTACAATACAATGACGGCACCCATTATACCGGCACTTTAAAAGATGGTTTTTTTGACGGTACTGGTAAAATAATCTATAATAACGGATTAATTTATGATGGCGGCTGGCAAAAAGGCCATAGAGTTGGTAAAGGGAGCTTTATGAGTACTAAAGACCCAAGCTATTTTTTTATGGGCGAATTTAATAATGATTATCCTAATGGGCAGGGCAAATTAGTTACCAAAGATTCTCCTGATACATTTTATGGAAATTTTTCAAATGGTCATAAGGAGGGTTTTTTTAAAAAAGTATCTCCTGCTAATATGATTACCTGGTTAAAGTATAAAAACGATTCTATTGTAAATAATAACTTGGTAAAAATTAAAGGTGGCTATTGCCTGAGCGGAAATTGTAATAATGGAAAAGGCAAAATGTACAGAGAGGATGGAGTATTATATGAAGGCGATATGAAAAATGGTATTGCAGATGGAACAGGAACATTCACTTACTCAGACGGCTCTTATACAGGCCCTGTGCATAACAATATCCGAAATGGCATTGGAAAATTCACCTGGTTAGATGGGCACTATTATCAGGGAGATTTTAAAGAAGATGCAATAACCGGCGAAGGCACTTTGCACATTTCCGAAAAGAACTATTACACCGGTCATTTTGAAAATGGTAAGTACAATGGTCATGGTAAATATTATTTTGCAGATGGTGCTATTTACGAAGGAAATTTTATAGATGATATTATTAATGGCTTTGGAACTTATATATGGACAGAAGGTGATTTTAAGGGGGCTAAATATGTCGGTAATTTTAAGAATAGCAAATATGACGGTAAAGGCACTTACTATTTTCCAAACGGAAAAATTTTTGACGGTAATTTTAAAGATGGGGTTATTAATGGCTCCGGAACATTCACCGATATTAATGGCGATAAATATATTAGCGAAAACTGGATTGGTTTAACTTTTGAAGTTGGAAAAAAAGTTTCCCAAAATAATGTAGAAATAGAAGGAGAATATGTAAACAATACTTTTTTAACAAAAGAAGAACAGGCTGCAATTGCAAAGCAAAATGAAGAAAAGAAAAAGAGGTCATATGAAGTAGTGATGCATAGTACAAAAAATGCCAACCTGGCGAGAGATTATTGGGTAGAATTAACTAAATGGGAATGCGACCCCTCACGTAAATATTATATTACTATTTCGCCAAATACCAAGTACCATGCTACTCCATTTGGAGGCCACTATACCATGCAGGTAGTAGCTCCGGATAATAGTCTTGTATTTGAAGCAGAAGCTGGCACATACTGGGCTCCACGGGTAGCAGGTACATATATCTTTCAGGTTAAATTTTATCAGGACAAAATAATTGGAGATTATGGCCCTAATGACCCACATACAAATTATGTATCAGGCCTAAATGTTAAGTGGGCTTTGATGTCTAAATGGAATGATCCGGAATAATTCTAAAACAAATTTTATAATTAATACATACCAAAATGAAACATTTATTTTTTGCACTGCTTTTTTTAATGTGCTTTTCTGTTGTTAAAGCACAAGACACAACCTTTTATAGAAAAAACATTGAAATGCTTCTTAAAGATGCTCAAAATGAATTTGTGGCATCACAGGGGGCTTTGGATCATATTGATACAGCGAAACAACGAAAATATTATGTGGTAAATGTAGATTTCAAATGTGGGCTATCAGCCATCTTGCAAAATTTAGATGATAATAGTAAAGTGGCCATTTTTTACTTTGACCTGTCAAATAATGATGATTTGCTAAATAGCCTGCCCTTTACAAAAGTAGCGGTGGATATCATTAATGAAATGAACCAAAGTGGCAAATATTTTGGTAAAGATTTTAATAATGATGATGAAAGCTCTACTACCGAACTTAAAGACGCAGATGGCAACTACATTATGGAGCTTACCAGTAGTAGTAAGGATAAATATATAAAGCTGATGATGTATTCTAAAAAATGGGGTAAGCGGTAAGAAAATAAATTCATAAGAAAAGTATTATTTACAAAGTTTTTTCGTTGTAGTAGTGGCCAACGCTATTTTATGAAAAAACTTTACTTTTTATTTACAGGCATTCTTTATTTTAATATAGGCTTTGCACAGCCTATAATGGATACCAGTGCAAAACTGATTGCTCAAAAAGAAAATGTAATTAAAGAGTCAACAGTAATAAAAGTAGAAAACCTCGGTCCCGTTATCAATACCAGCCTGCCTGAAATGCGCCCAACCATTTCTGCTGATGGCAACCTGCTTTTTTTTATCAGGCAAAATGATCCTAAAAATGTACAATATCAAACCGTTCCTAACTCTCAGGATATTTGGTATTCTACCAGGGATACTGCCGGTAACTGGGCCAAAGCCAGGCATCTTAGCGCCAGGGTAAATGCATCGCAATACAATGCAGTATATTGGATATCGCCCGATATGAACACTATGCTTTTGAAAGGCGCATTTACACAAGGGCAATACCTTGGCACCGGGCTTAGTATGATACATCGCATGGAAGATGGTAGCTGGTCAGATGCCGAGATGCTTAAAATAATTGACTTTAATAAATACACATCCGTAACGGCACAAATTGGTGCATCAATGGGGCATGATGGCCGAACTTTACTATTTTATATGAGCAATAAAAAAGAAGATTACAACAACCAATTGTATGTATCTTTTTTGCAAAAAAATGATGTGTGGACAGCTCCCAAAAGTTTAGGAAAAAAAATAAATCTGCCCGACTACAATCAAATGAGCCCCTTTATAGCTGCCGATGGGGTTACACTATATTTCAGCAGCGACAGGCCGGGGGGGCTTGGCGAAATGGATATTTGGATGGCAAAGAGACTGGATGAAACCTGGACAAAATGGAGCGACCCCGTAAATTTAGGAGCGCCAATAAATACCGAAGGCTCAGAAGCTTTTTTTACTCTCGATGCCGGCGGAGAATATGCCTACCTCAGCAGCAGCAATGGCGCATTGGGCGCTAGTGATATTGTAAGAGTAAAATTATTGGAAAAAGAAAAACCTAACCCGGTGATGTTGGTAAGTGGCAATGTATATAATGCTAAAACTAAAGAGCCACTTTCGGCAGCATTAGTTTACCAAACCCTGCCAGACGGAACTGTAGCAGGCAATGGCATTTCTAACCCGGCAGATGGAGCTTTTAAAATAGTATTGCCATACAATAAAAATTACAGCATTCTTGCCAGCGCCGACAAATTTTTTTCCATCTCAGAAAATCTAAATTTAGATTCGCTCACAAAAATCGGGTACAAAGAAATTCATAAAGATCTTTATTTAGTGCCCATTGAAGTGGGGCAGGTATTCAGGCTCAACAATGTGTTTTTTGATTTTGATAAATATAATTTACGTGCAGAATCTTTTGTAGAACTAAACAGGGTAGTTAAATTTTTAAATGATTACCCCAATATAGAAATAGAAATGAGCGCACATACCGATAGCAAAGGCGCCGATGATTATAATATGACGCTGAGCGAAAACAGGGCAAAATCTGTAATGGATTATATTTTATCAAAAGGTATTGCTGTTTCACGTATCACCTCTCACGGGTATGGCAAAACCAAACCAGTAGCCCCTAATACCAATGCAGATGGCTCTGATAACCCCGAAGGGCGGCAGCTAAACAGAAGGGTGGAGTTTACCATTTTAAAAAATTAATTGGCTTGCAGCATACCGGCAGAGTTTATAAAATAATCTTGCTTATTTTTACACAATGACAATTTCTCTCATTGTAGCTGCTGCCGAAAACAATGTTATTGGTAAAGAAAATAAACTTCCCTGGAGCCTGCCGGAAGACATGAAATTTTTTAAAAACACTACCTGGGGTATGCCCGTTATAATGGGACGAAAATCGTACGAAGCCCTGGGTAAACCCCTGCCGGGCAGGATGAATATTGTACTCACAACCCAAAAAGACTGGACAGCCGAAAATGTGCAGGTAGCCAACAATATTGAAGATGCTATTAACCTTGCAAAGGCGGCTAACTGTAAGGAAATTTTTATCATTGGCGGTGGTAATATATTTGAGCAAAGTATGTCAATAGCTCATAAAATTTACCTTACCCGTGTACATGCCAGGTTAGATGGAGATGCTTTTTTTCCGGCAATAGATGACACCAAATGGCAGTTGATACATAATATTGATTTCAAAAAAAATGAAAAACATTTATATGATTTCAGTTTTCAGCAATGGGTAAAAAAGTAGAGCTACAAATATTTTCTCTTTTGCTTATTCAATTATTATTTTTCTTAAGCTTCAACCTTGTATAGTAAATTTCAATTAGCCGTAAAATATTTAAAATATTATCTCACAGCCTCTAATGGAAAAGGCCATGGTATTCACTCTCCCTTTGTATTTGACTTTATAAAATTTGTACTTAATGATGCTAAAAAATATGATTGTTACCGGCCAATAGAAAAGCTACGAAACAATTTATTGCAGCAGTCAGCCCTCATTAAAGTAGAAGATTTTGGCGCCGGATCCGGAGTTATAAAAACAAATGACAGGATAGTAAAAAAAATTGCAGCATCTTCTCTCAAGCCAAAAAAATATGCTCAACTTTTATATAGAATGGCCAAATATTATAAGCCCAATAAAATAGTTGAGCTTGGTACTTCTTTTGGTATTACTACCAGTTATCTTGCCAGTGCAAATAACAATACGGCTGTGCATAGTTTTGAAGGTGCAGCAGCCATTGCCGCTATTGCCCAGCAGCAATTTGATACTTTAGGCCTTCAAAATGTGCATTTGCACAAAGGTAATTTTGAAGATACGCTTCCTGCATTCCTGAAAAATGAAAAAGCGGTAGATTTTATTTTTATTGATGGCAATCATCGCAAACAACCCACTATTGAATATTTTAATAGCTTTATAGAAAATGTAAACCCGGTTATCTTGATATTTGATGATATACATTGGAGCGCCGAAATGGAAGAAGCCTGGGAGTACATAAAGAACCACAAAAAGATAAACCTAAGTATTGACCTGTTTTTTATTGGTATCGTTTGCATAAAAAAAGAACTGTTGGTAAAACAACATTTCAGCATCAGGTATTAACTTTACCAATATTAGCTACAATTTGTAAAATATGATAATTGGCGTATTAAAAGAACCGGCTCCCGAAACAAGGGTATCACTTTTGCCGGAGCATATTGCTACCCTGCGTAAGTGGAATGTAGAGGTATGGATAGAAACCGATGCAGGTGCAAAAGCTTTTGCAAATAATGAAAAATATACAGAAGCCGGCGCAACAATTGAAAGCCGACAGAATATTTTGCAAAATGCTACCATTGTTTTGTCCATCAATAATATTGCAGAAGAAGAAGTGTCTAATTGCAAAGCAAAAATATTGTTGGGTGTTTTTCAACCACTATTCTTTAATGATATTGTAAAAAGCCGGGCTGCTAAAGGGTTTACCATTTTTAGTATGGATATGCTGCCACGCACCACACGTGCTCAAAGCATGGATGTATTGAGCAGTCAGGCCAATATTGCCGGTTACAAAGCAGTTTTGCTTGCCGCCAATGTTTATTCAAAATATTTTCCGATGTTAATGACAGCAGCAGGTAGCATACCGCCTGCTAAAATGCTGATATTGGGAGCAGGTGTAGCAGGCTTGCAAGCCATTGCAACGGGCAGAAGGTTGGGCGCTGTGATAGAAGTGTTTGATACAAGGCCTGCAGTAAAAGAAGAAGTAATGAGCCTGGGAGCAAAATTTGTAGAGGTAGAAGGCGCCGCCGATGCCAGCAAGGCCGGAGGGTATGCTGTGGAGCAATCTGAAGAATTTATGCAAAGGCAAAAAGCAAAAATTGCTGAAAGCGTTGCCAAAGCCGACATTGTAATCACTACTGCACAAATACCCGGAAAAAAAGCCCCGATATTAATAACCGATGAAATGTTGGCAGCCATGAAAAATGGCTCTGTAATTATTGATATAGCAGCCGCCACAGGAGGCAATACCTCACAAACAAAAAATGATGAAACGGTAGTTTATAAGGGTGTTTCCATTATTGGTAATTCTGCATTGCCATCGGGTATGCCTGGCGATGCAAGTAAACTATACGGAAAAAATATTTTAAATTTTCTGCAACTAATCATTCAGAAAGATGGCAACCTGCTGCTCAATTTTGAAGATGATCTGGTAAAAGGCGCTTGTATTGCTCATGATGGGGTTATTACCAATGAAAGAATTAAGTAACGGGTATGCATAGGTGCTGATTGTGGGTATGCAATTTATTTGAGCCGGATAATAAATAATGATTGTAAAGATTTTTTTTAAAGAATAAAACCCTTGTCATAATGGATAAAATATTAGAATTTATATCTGCTAACCAGCAAATGATTTACATTGTTATTTTGATGATTTTTGTAGGTATTGAAGTGATAGGACGTGTGCCCAGTGTGCTTCATACGCCATTGATGAGTGGCGCAAATGCCATACACGGGGTGGTGATAATTGGGGCTATCATTGTAATGGGGAAAGCAGAGGCAGATAATTATTTAGCGCTGATACTTGGTTTTTTGGCCGTGGTATTAGGCACGTTGAATGTGGTAGGAGGTTTTGTGGTAACGGATAGAATGTTGGAAATGTTTAAAAAGAAAAAATAGATTTAGCGCATCACTTTGTACAAACCGGCTTTAATATTTTGTGATGGCACCCATTAATAATTAGAATTTTATCTTACTAAAATGAGCGAACATATTTTAAATATTTGCTACCTGGTAGCTTCAGTTACTTTTATTCTTGGCTTAAAAATGTTGTCGAACCCTGCTTCTGCACGAAAGGGAAACCTGGTGGCGGCAGGCGGTATGTCCATTGCAATTTTTGCCACCATTTTTTTATATCGCAATGCAGAAACGGGCGAGCACTTGCACAATTTTGGATGGATATTTTGCGGATTAATCATTGGCGGTATTGCCGGTACACTTGCAGCTAAAAAAGTAAAAATGACGGCTATGCCGGAAATGGTGAGCCTGTTTAACGGTATGGGCGGCGCATGTGCGGCTTTAATATCTTTGGTAGAGTTCAATCATCTTTCTAAAGAATTAGCGCTTAACCCTGGTAGTGAGTTTATAGCATCTTCTCAATCTACTGTTTTAATTATAGTATTGGGCCTCATCATTGGCTCGGTATCTTTTGCAGGTAGTATGATAGCCTGGGGTAAACTAAATGGTAAAATAAAAGACTTTAGCTTTACCGGACAGAATGTTTTAAACCTTGTATTTTTATTAGTAGCCTTGGTACTAGGGGCATATTTAGTCACCAATCCTTTGCATGCCAATTTTATTTACATCATTTTTATTTTAGCACTGCTTTATGGGGTATTGTTTGTAATGCCTATTGGTGGCGCTGATATGCCTGTTGTTATTTCATTGCTCAATTCATTTACCGGTGTGGCTGCAGCTTTTGGCGGATTTTTATACAACAATAAAGTAATGCTTACCGGGGGAATATTGGTTGGCGCTGCCGGTACACTGCTTACCATATTAATGTGTAAGGCTATGAACCGCTCTCTTAAAAATGTATTGGTTGGCTCGTTTGGTGGAAATAAAAATGCAGTAGCCACAGGGGCAGGGGCGCAAGGCAACTATAAAGAAATAACCCTGAGCGATGCTGCCATGCTGATGAGCTATGCCAATAAAGTAATGATAGTACCGGGCTATGGACTGGCCGTAGCTCAGGCGCAACATACCTGCCACGAGTTAGAAAAAATTCTTGCAGAAAAAGGTGTGGAAGTAAAATATGCTATACATCCGGTAGCAGGCCGTATGCCGGGCCACATGAATGTATTGCTTGCAGAAGCCGATGTAAATTATGAAAAGCTGGAAGAGATGGAGCAGGCCAATGATGAATTTAAAACTACAGATGTAGTATTGATATTGGGGGCAAATGATGTGGTAAACCCCGCCGCAAAAACTGACCCCGCTTCACCAATTTACGGTATGCCAATTTTAGAAGTAGAACAGGCAAAAACTATCATTGTAAATAAGCGTAGCATGAAACCCGGCTATGCAGGAATAGAAAATAATCTTTTCTTTCAACCAAAGACCTCCATGCTATTTGGCGATGCAAAAAAAGTATTGCAGGATTTGTGTACTGAAATAAAAACAGTTTAAAATTTTTGTAAAGAAATATATTTTTTGAATTTACTTGATAAGAATAACTTCATTTAAATTCAAGTTACATATTCTACTTTTTCAAAAACGTTTTTATTATTTCAAATTCTTTCCATTTTTCTTCTACCTGTGGGTTGTGGCCGCTATGTTCAAACATTACAAACTGTGCCTGCGGACAGTATTCTTTATACTTTACCTGCATAGAAGGTACTGCTACACGGTCGTACCGGCCTGCAATAATAAGTACCGGCATTTTTAAATCTTTTAATTGCTTCCTAAAATCAAAATTGCCAATATCGCTGCCTACAATAAAATCACCATCTTTACCCACCATTTGATAATATAATTTTGAGTTGAAAGAGTTGGGGTAGGGCTTGCTTCCTCTTGCTGCAAAATTTTGAGGATTGTAGGCATATAAAAAACCGTAAGGCACTTTACTATAAATTTCCTGGTGTACCAGGTCGCTTGAAATAGCGCCTTTTTCTCTTGCCTTCATCAGTGTATCCCATACTTCAGGATAATTTTCTTTTATCTCACGGTTGCTGTTATCATCATTCTCCTGCCACATTACAAAACTGTGAAATCCATTTGCTATAATTAAATGGCTTGTATTTTCCGGATATTTAATGGCATAACCTTGCGCTACTAAACTTCCGTAAGAGTGGCCAAGCACACTTATTTTATCAAGATGCATGGCTTTTCTTAAGCCTTCAATATCTTCAATATCTCTGGCCAGGCTATATTCTTTTACATCTTTTGCTGTATCAGATTTTCCCCGCCCAAAACCATCAAAATAAATCAATTTTATATTGCTTCCCACCGATAGAGAATCAAAAATTCGATAACCGGGATGTGCGCCACCCGGGCCTCCGGGTATGATGAAAAGTGGCTCGCCGCTTCCAACAGTTACGGTATAAATATTGGCTCCATTTACTGTGTAATATTTACCATCCGTCCAGCTATTAGGAAAATTTTGTGCTAATAAAGTAGTAGAAAAAAATAAAACAACTGATGCAATAAAAATTTTTTTCATCTTTTAATTGGTTGTATTTGCTAAATGTATGTAGGTAACAAAGATATACAGTTAAGGATTTGCTTCAAAGTAAAAAATGAAATGGCCATATTGACCTTTGCCGCTTATTTAGTACTAAGTATTAATGAAACAAATACCCCAAATCTATTTTATAAAAAAAGGAGGCCCCCAAATTCATGGGAAAGCCTCGCACAAAAAAGTAATTTAAATTTTTTTTTGCCAAAATATTTGACTGGCATAGCTACAGCATCATAACTTCTTTATTTGCTTAGTTTTTAAAAAGATAACTAATTGCCATTTCAAAACTGGTCAACATTCTGCCATTGAATGGTATTATCTGTAGAGATGTAATTGATAATTCCAATAAAATCAAAAAGGCTGTTTACCGAATTTACCGCCCTGCTATTAGCTAATGCAGAAATGCAAATACCATTTTTATTTCTGTACAATATTGCAAAAGTCCCCGGCAATGAGCCCCACCAAAACCATTCACCACTTTCTACCACCCATCCGCATCCAAATGTAAAACCTAATCCATTGCTGGCTGGATAAGTGGTGGTCATTATTTGAAGTGTATTGCCATTTAAAATATCCGGCCTTGTAGATGAGCTGTCAACCGAAGTTGCAAACTTTAACAGGTCTGATACATTGCTGCACCATCCCATTGCCCCATCAGCACGTAAAAATTGTATATAGTCATATACATAAGGAATATCAGTTCCCTGCCCATAATATTTCACTTCACCCAACTGTCTGTCTGCAAGTGATGTGCCTGCAATAGTAGTATGCGTAGCATTTACTTTACTTAAAAATTCATCCGTAAAATATTGTTCATAAGTTTTGCCACTTAGCTTTTCTACAATTTTTGCAAGTAACATATAGCCAAAATTGCTATAGTCAAAGTGCGTTCCGGGCGGGTAGGCTAGCAGGTTATTATCAAGCGTCCAGTTAATTACCTGTGTAGCATTAAGGGTCTTATCATACAAGGCGGGGTCCGAGCTTTGTCCCCATCCTCCACAGGTATGATGCAATAATTCATCCACTGTAATATCTGTTACATATTGTTTATACGGTTGCGTACCATAAGTAGTACCTAATATACCGCCTGCTCCAAACACTTTTTGCGTTACACTTAATTTACCATCTTGCACCAGTTTCATTATAGCGGCAGATGTAAACAATTTGCTTACACTTGCAATTCTAAATCTTGAGTCTCCATTTACAGTATCGCCAGATTCTTTATCAGCTTTTCCGTAGCCTTTCTTATAAACTAATTTTCCATTTACGCTTACTCCCAGCTCAGCGCCAGGCATAAGATATTGTGTCATCCATGTATTCATCTTTGCATCTATTGATGGTATATCCGCTTGTTTTGGATGACCTGGGCTGTTATTGTCATTTTTTTTACAGCTTTGGCTAAGGGTTGTAATTACAAACGCCAGTACTAATAACTTTTTCATATTTAGTTTTTTTAATAAGAAAATACTTTAGAACTTTTGAGTTTGAAGTAATATTTGTTGTTGTAATGGCAATATTACAGTGTGCATTATCTTTTGACAATAATCAATATGGAGTATTTTTTAAAATTGATTACTTATGCTGAAAACTGCTTTTTTATGCTCTTAGAATTTATAGAATAAGTTGCAGGCAAAAGATTAGTAATTTTATTTTTGTAACACCGGCTTACAACAACTTGTTGAGAATGAGATAAGAAATGATGCGGTAAATTCAAAAATAAGTTGAAGTGTAATAGTTTATTTTGCATTGCTTAATGGGTATTTAAGCAATGGAAATTATTAATGAGAATGATTAACATAATTGTATGCAATTACCACCTGAATTACTTTCTTCATTAGAAAATGTAAAGGGTTTTGATGTCAACACATTTACTCTGGCACATCAGCCGGAAAACCGGGTAGTTTCAGTAAGGTATCATCCTTTAAAAAGTGCAGCAATAGAAAAAAAGGGCGAAGGGGTTCCCTGGAGTACCGAAGGTTATTACTTAGATGAGCGGCCATCTTTTACTTTAGATCCCCTGTTTCATGCGGGCGCCTATTATGTACAGGAAGCCAGCAGTATGTTTTTAGAACAGGCACTAAAGCAAAGTTGTGATATTACATTAGCATTAAATGTGCTTGACCTGTGTGCTGCACCCGGCGGAAAATCTACTTTGATACAATCTCTAATATCTGAAGAGAGCCTATTGGTGAGTAATGAAATTATTAAAACAAGAGTAAATGTTTTATTGGAGAATATTACCAAATTTGGAGCAGCAAATGTAGTGGTAACTAATAATGATGCGAGGGATTTTCAAAAGCTACCCGGCTTTTTTGATGTAGTAGTAGTAGATGCACCATGCAGTGGCAGTGGATTATTTAAAAAAAATACAGAAGCAATAAATGAATGGAGCCTGCAAAATGTAGAACTATGCAGCCAGCGACAGCAAAGGATTTTAGCAGATGTAATACCGGCTTTAAAACCCGGCGGAATAATCATTTACTCTACCTGCTCTTATTCATTAAGCGAAAATGAAAGTATAGTAGATTGGCTGATGGAACATCAACAATTTAACACAGTGAGGCTCCAAATAAAAGGTGAATGGAATATTATTGAAACCGAATCGGCACAGCATAACGGTTACGGATATAGGTTTTATCCCGATAAAGTAAAAGGCGAAGGATTCTTTATAGCTGTACTTAAAAAAGCTGATGATGCCATAGCTCCAAAAGAATTAAAAGCAAATGCCAGGCAACAGCAAATAAGTAATAAAGAAATTGATTTGATAAAATCTTATGTAAAAAATCCCGGCAATTTCAGCTTTATGCAATGGCAAAAAGAAATATTAGCAATACCAACAGCTATTTACCGGCAGGTACTAATGTTGCAGTCGGCATTATACATAAAAAAAGCTGGCGTAACTTTAGGAAGCTTAATAAGAAACGAATTAATACCTGCGCATGATTGGGCAATAAGTACAATATTATCAGATAAAGTACTTCGCATATCTGTAGAAAAAGAAGAGGCTTTAGAATATTTAAGAAAGCAGGAAATAAATTTAACTATTGCTGCAAAAGGCTGGGCAATCATCGTGTACAAGGAAATTCCTTTAGGATTAATAAAAATTTTATCCGGCAGGGTAAATAATTATTATCCAAAAGAGTGGCGTATTCTTAACAAGTAAGCATTTTTTGTACCAACTTATTTTTGCATCTTTGTATTCATAATTTCAAGAGATGAAAAAACTTATTGTCTTATTATTTATAGTACCGCTTATCTCCAATGCTCAGGTAAAAACGCATACTGTTGTAGCAAAGGAAACTCTTTACTCACTTGCTCGTGAGTACAATATTCATCCAAGAGAGCTTGCAGAGTATAACAATTTATCAGTACAGTCGAGCCTTAGTATTGGCCAGGTAATAAAAATACCTGCCACCCGAAAAATGGCCCCTCTTCCTCCGCTTGCCCCTGCTACATCGCAAGAGAGTAAACCTATTGCAAAAGAAAATGATGCTGTAAAAAAAGAACCAATAAAGCCAGTAGGCTCCATTATTAAAGACCCTAAAACTAACAAACCCATTGGTATTACAGAATCCATTGTGCCGGTAGCTAAAGGCACTACACCTATTTACCATAAGGTAGCGCCAAAAGAAACACTTTACCATATTAGTACTCTGTATAATAAAGTTCCAATAGCAGATATTAAAAAATGGAACCACTTAAGTGGCGATGATGTAAAAGAAGGTACAGACCTGATAGTGGGGTATAGAAAAGCCGATGCTGATGAAACAACAACAACGCCACAACCCATAAAAAAAGAAGAAGTAGTAATTAAAAAAAGTGAGCCGCCTGTTCAATCAGCAGAAGTTAAAATCAGTAATAAAAACAGCAGTGAAGCACCGGGTAATAAAATAAGCGGCGGATATTTTAAGAGCTTATACAATGATGATGCACAAAAAAAATCAGAAACCGGTAAAGCGGGTATTTTTAAAAGCACTAGTGGCTGGGAAGATGGAAAATATTACTGCCTGCACAATACCGCAGCAGCAGGCTCTATTGTAAAAATTACAAACCCGGCAAATAATAAAAGTATTTATGCAAAAGTATTAGATGTAATGCCCGACCTCAGGCAAAATGAAGGCATCATGCTAAGGCTAAGCAATGCTGCAGCAGAAGCTTTAGGAGCCGGCCCCGAAAATTTTGAATGTAGTATTAATTATTAATTCTTTTCTAAATCTAAAATAAAAATGCAGCTCAGGCTGCATTTTTTATGCAAACCTATAGCCTCTTAAAAAATCTTCTACCTCCATTTTTTTCTTCCCTTCCATTTGCAATTCCAATACTTTTATGTAGCCATCTTTACAGGCAAATTGCAGAAAAGTCTTTTTATCCGTTTCAATATTTCCAGCCTTTAATGCCTGATTGCTGATAATTTTTTCTGCCCTAAATATTTTTAATTTTTTATTATCTAAATAGGTAAATGCAGTGGGGTAGGGCGATAAACCTCTTATGAGATTGTAAACATCCTGCACGCTTTTGGTAAAATCAATTTGGCAGGTATCTGTAAATATTTTTGGCGCATGTTTTAATTCCGCACTTTCAGTTTGCGGATGCTCACTTAGTGTTCCATTTTCTAAAGCCTTAATGGTTTCTAATAAAAGTTCAGCACCGGTTTCCATCATTTCATCATGCAATTCCCCGGCCGTTTCATCTTCTCGTATTTCTATTTTTTTAGAAAGTAAAATACTGCCGGTATCTATTTGGTGCTGCAGTTTAAAAGTAGTAACACCGGTAAATTTTTCGCCGTTTATAATGGCCCAATTAATAGGTGCTGCACCGCGGTACTGTGGCAATAAAGAGCCATGCACATTTATAGTGCCCAAGGGCGGCATATTCCATACCATTTCCGGAAGCATTCTAAATGCTACTACTATTTGCACATCTGCATTCAGGGCTTTTAACTCATCCAAAAAATCGGGGTTTCTTAATTTTTCAGGCTGTAATACTTTTAAGCCCTGCTCCGCAGCATATTTTTTTACCGCACTTTGTTGCAATTGCATACCCCTGCCTGCCGGCTTATCCGGCGCCGTTACCACTCCAGCTATTTGGTAGCCTTCATTTACCAGTTTCTGTAAAGATGCCACAGCAAACTCCGGCGTACCCATAAATACAATGCGTAAATTCTTTTTATCTCCCATCGGAAAGTTTACCACATTCTTTAATTGCTTGCCCGTAATAGTTTTTTCAATCATTTTGGAGCCTGATAAAATTTTTTAAACAAATCTATAAGTAAAGTTGTCGTTTCTAATTTCTGCCAAAGTTGAGTAAAGTTTTCTAAAATCAGCCTTGTTGTCATAAACTTTTAATTTTGAAGCAATATTTAGTAGCGGTAAAATAATTGGTCTTTTTATTGCTAAGTAAAAAATGTTCAAATTGTGGCCAATATTATATTTGGCCTGAATTATTAATTACAACCTACAAACCATTGGTTGGTAGCAAACACAAAAACATTAATTTATGCAACAAGTAAAATCTGGCGATGTAGTAAAAGTGCATTATACCGGAAAATTAACTACAGGAGAAGCATTTGACTCATCCATTGGCAGAGAGCCTTTAGAATTTACAGTAGGCGGTGGCCAAATGATAAAAGGCTTTGATGCTGCCCTGCCCGGTATGGCTGTAGGCGACAAAAAAACCATCAATATACCAGCCGAAGAAGGCTATGGCGAAAGAAGCGAAGAGGCAGTGATAGAATTTCCAAAAGCCAATGTACCAGCCGATATGAAATTGGAGCCCGGTATGCAACTTACCCTTAGCAATCAGCAGGGGCAGCCGGTGCCGGTAGTGGTAAAAGAAATTAAAGATGATGTAGTGGTGCTAGATGCCAATCATTTTCTGGCCGGAAAAGAACTGGTTTTCGATATTGAATTAGTAGAAATTAATGCATAATTCAGCATATCATTTTTGTAAAAAGCAGTTTAATCAATAAGCTGCTTTTTTTATTTTATTTTTTTTCATTTTCCCTATTCTGCCTGTTTCAAAATACTATTATCAGCACTTTCCTTAATTTTACCACCTTATTTTAATTTTTTATGATACAAATTAATAAAGATGAACTTGCCAGCCGCTTTATGAAATATGTGCAGGTAGATACCCAAAGCGATCCTAATAGCAACAACCATCCCACTACAGAAAAACAAAAAGATTTAAGTAAAATTTTATTTAACGAGTTAAAACGCATGGGGCTGCAACATGCAGAGCTTGATGAGTATGGCTATGTGTATGCAACCATTCCATCTAATAGCCCTAAAAAAAATATTCCTGCTATTTGCTTTTGCAGCCATGTAGATACTGCGCCCGATTGCAGCGGCACCAATGTAAAACCCATACTGCATACAAATTACGATGGTAGCGATATTGTTTTGCCTGATGATACCACCCAGGTATTATCTCTCAAAAATTCTCCTTATCTCAAAAATTTTATTGGCAAAGATATTATCACTGCCAGTGGCAATACCTTATTGGGCGCCGATGATAAAAGTGGCGTTGCCATTATCATGCAGGCTGCACAATATTTAACAGCGCATCCCGAGGTATTGCATGGCGATATAAAAATTGTATTTACACCCGATGAAGAAGTAGGCAAAGGCACTGCAAAAATTAATATGGAAAAAGTTGGGGCCAGCTATGGTTATACGCTTGATGGTGGCGAAGCAGGCAGCCTCGAAGACGAAACTTTTAGCGCCGATGCTGCTACCATCACCATTAATGGCGTAATTGTACACCCGGGTTATGCAAAAGATAAATTAATCAATGCTATTAAAATAGCAGGTGAAATATTAGATGCACTTCCTAAAAACGAATGGAGCCCCGAGACTACCAGCGGTATGCAGGGGTTTGTACATCCCACATCAGTAAATGGTATTGCAGAATGTACCAGCATTGGATTTATTGTACGTGATTTTAAAACAGCAGAATTAACCAATCACCACAACAGGCTGAAACAAATTGCAGAAAATATTGTAGCAAAGTATCCCGGCGTAACCCTCGAATACAAAGCAACAGAGCAGTATCGCAACATGAAAGATATTTTAATTCAACATCCACAAGTAGCACAGTATGCAGCCGAAGCCATACAGCGTACAGGCCTTACCGTTACCACAGAAAGTATTAGAGGCGGCACCGATGGCAGCAGGCTTAGCTATATGGGATTGCCCTGCCCCAATATTTTTACCGGAATGCAAAATATACACAGCAAGCTTGAGTGGATAGCAGTAGAAGATATGGAAAAAGCAGCCGAAACCATTGTGCACCTGTGCATGATATGGGAAGAAAAAGCAAAATAATAATACCGGCAAAAGTTTTTCATGGCATCATCGTTGCGTCGCAATCCTTTCATCGGCATACCAATGGGCATCAATAAGCTACCTGCCATAATGAAAATACTTTTGCAACATCGCCTCTTTTTACAATCGGATAAAAAGAATAGTTTACACAGAATAAATAAAGTTTTAATGCAGACTTTATAAAAAAATTATATCTTCATTTTAAAATATAACTATTATGGAATATTTAAAAGATTATTGGTGGCTCATTATTTTGGTAGTAGCATTTTTAGGCTGCTTTGTAACCATTAACCAGGGCTTTGTAGGCGTGGTAACTATGTTTGGAAAATACCAACGCATTATGCGCCCCGGGTTAAATTTTAAAATACCTTTTTTAGAACAGATTTATAAAAAAGTAAGTATTCAAAACCGATCTGTAGAGCTCGAGTTTCAGGCAGTAACCATTGATCAGGCAAATGTGTATTTCAAATCAATGCTTTTGTATTCGGTTATCAATGTAGATGAAGAAACTATTAAAAACGTAGCTTTTAAATTTATAAGTGATAAAGATTTAATGCAGGCGCTCATTCGTACGGTAGAAGGAAGCATTAGGGCATTTGTTGCCACCAAGCGCCAGGCCGAAGTATTAAATGTGCGCCGCGATATTGTAGATAATGTAAAAGAGCAGGTAGATGTTGCGCTTGAAGCATGGGGCTATCATTTGCAGGATTTACAAATTAATGACATCACTTTTGATGAAGCCATTATTACAAGTATGAGCAAAGTGGTAGCGAGCAATAACTTAAAAGCTGCTGCAGAAAATGAAGGGCAGGCTTTGCTCATCACAAAAACAAAAGCCGCCGAAGCAGAAGGTAATGCCATCAAAATAGCCGCCGAAGCAGAAAGGCAGGCAGCTCAATTGCGTGGGCAAGGGGTAGCCTTGTTTAGAGAAGAAGTAGCAAAAGGTATGAGCCAGGCTGCTGAGCAAATGAAGCAGGCAAATCTTGATACCAATGTAATTTTATTTAGCATGTGGACAGAAGCCATCAAAAATTTTGCAGAATACGGCAAAGGCAATGTAATATTTTTAGATGGTAGCAGCGATGGTATGGAAAAAACCATGCGGCAAATAATGGCCATGCAGCAAATGGAAGACAGTAAAGGAAAGTAATTTTTTTAAATCATTTTTATATTAACGCCCCGGTATCGGGGCTTTTTTGTGTTTACTATTTATAAGATGCCAGTAAAATTTTTTTCTTCCATCAAAATAATTTTAAGCACTTTATCCGGGGTATTTATTTTGCAAAAGCAAATGCCTTTTTATGCATCATCCAATTTTGCCAGCAACATTTTGGCACAATTCATAATCGCTTTGCAGGTGATACAAGCACATAATATTGCAACATTTAAAAAGCTTGCTTACTTTTCTGCCAAAGTAAGATTAACATTTTCTTGTGCAGCGTTTTAGTATTTCTTATTTTAATTGCATAATGGTTGGGCAGATATGTGTGAATATCACTGTAATACCATAATTTTAAACCAGCATTTAACTTATAAACCATGTTTGATATTTTTTTGCAGGTAGATAGTGTAGCCGCCTCGGGGGCATCTGCTGCCAAAGTAGAAACTGTATGGGGTCTTTTAAGCAAAGGCGGCCCTTTGATGATACCGCTGGGAATTTTATTTGCCCTGGCGGTTTTCGTTTTTATAGAACGATTGCTTGTGATAAGAAAAGCCGGTAAAAATGAAGAAAATTTTATGAGCATTATC
Source organism: Bacteroidota bacterium (assembly GCA_018268135.1). Classification (GTDB taxonomy): domain Bacteria; phylum Bacteroidota; class Bacteroidia; order Chitinophagales; family Chitinophagaceae; genus Ferruginibacter. The sequence continues at coordinate 16,916 of JAFDXD010000079.1, read as the reverse complement.
AGAGATCACATCATAAATGGTAATGTAACAGCAGCCCGAAGCCTGGCAAAAAATACACAAAACCCGGTCGCACAAATGATTGATAAGGGTATTCAGCGCATTGGTAAGCCCATAGATGCTATTGAAAAAAGTATGGACAATGTGGGAAAACTGGAAATGTATAAAATGGAAAAAAACCTGAATATACTTGCAGTAATTGCACGTATTGCCCCTTTGTTTGGTTTTGTTGGTACCATTGTAGGTCTTGTTATACTTTTAAAAGAATTTGCCACCATCAGTAATCCTTCTATCAGCCAAATTGCAGATGCGATGTATATAAAATTAATAACATCGGCCAGTGGATTAATAATTGGTATGCTGGCTTATTTGGGATACAGTTATTTAGATACACAAATAAACAGAACAGCCAACCGCATGGAAGCGGCCAGCAGCGAATTTATCGACATTTTGCAGGAGCCAACCAGGTAATACTTTGAAAAGTTAATTGTAAAAGATAAAGTTTTTCATTTTTATCAATAAATAAAATGGGATTAAGAAAAAACAGGTTAAGAGATGATCATTCTGAAGTGGATACAGGCCCACTGAATGATATTCTTTTTATTTTATTGATGTTTTTCCTCATGATATCTACATTGGCTAACCCCAATGTAATTAAGATGAGTGTGCCCAAAGCTAAAAGTGATACCAAACAAAAACAAAGTGTGGTAGTGAGTGTAGATAAAGAAAAAAATATTTACGTAGGTTCTAAAAAAATAATTGCCGATTCATTAGAGTCTGTACTTAAAAATTATATCAATCAGGGCGATAGTATCAAACCAGCCGTAGTAATTAATGCAGACTCCGTAGCGCAGTGGGGCGAAATAGTAAGAGTAATGAAAGTGGCAAGAAAACTTGGCGCCACTACTTCTGCTACCGTTACTGGCACAGAGTAGCTATTACAAACCTTCCTTTTTCAAACATATCTTCTTTTACCATTGCTTTATAGCCATTGTTATTAAAATGCTCTGCAATTTTTGCCGCATATTGATGGTGGGTCTCCAAAAAAATAATACCATTCTCTGCTAAATGGTTTTTACCAAATAAAGCAATTTTTTCGTAAAATATTAAAGGAGTATCATCGGCTACAAATAAGGCTGTATGCGGCTCATGGGCAACTACGTTTGTATCCATTGATAATTTGTCGGCAAGCGGTATATAGGGCGGATTGCTTACAATAATATCATACTTTGAGAGGCTTAGCCAATTATTTTCCTCTAAAAAATTGCTACAAATAAATTGTATATCGGTATGATGGGCTACTGCATTTTCTTTTGCCATTGCCAGGGCCTCTTCACTTATATCTATTGCGCTTACTGATAATGCAGGCATGTTTTTTTTTAATGCTATTGCTATGCAACCACTGCCCGTGCCAATATCTATGGCAGATTGTGTGTTGGGTTTTTTGCAAACATTAATGATTTCCAATACCAGCTCTTCGGTTTCGGGCCGGGGTATTAATACTGCAGGGCCTACCTTTAATTTTAATTGTAAAAACCAGGCTTCACCCACCACATATTGCACCGGTGTATGCTGCATTAAAGCTTCTAAAGCTTCTGATAATTTATTCATAATACCTGCAGGCAGCGCTGTTGCTGCACCGGTAGTAATTTTAATTTTTCCAATGCCTGCTATACTTTCAAAAACGATGTTGGTTATAGCGGTAGCTTCTGCAATGCTGTACAATTTTTGTAAAGAAGAAATAAAGTGCTCGTATATTTTTTTTGTACTCATCTGTACAAACATACTTTATTTTTTGTTGCTTAATTTTGCCCTCTTGAACAATGATGAAATATATATGAGTCGTTGCCTGCAGCTTGCTAAAGCCGGTGCAGGCAGGGTAGCTCCCAATCCCATGGTAGGAGCGGTATTGCTGTGTAATGATGTAATTATTGGCGAAGGTTATCATGCACAGTATGGCGGGCCGCATGCTGAAGTAAATTGCATCAATAGCGTGCCGGATCATCAAAGAGGCCTGATAGAGCAGAGCACTCTTTATGTTTCGTTAGAGCCTTGCAACCATTTTGGTAATACGCCACCCTGTACAGATTTAATTATTGCTCATAAAATTAAAAAAGTGGTGATTGCCTGTAAAGACAGTTTTGAAAAAGTAAATGGCAGTGGAATAAAAAAGTTGATAGATGCTGGGGTGCAGGTAATACTTGATGTTTTAGAGCAGGAAGCAAAGCAATTGAATAAAAGGTTCTTTACATTTCATAAAAAAAAGAGGCCATATATTTTTTTAAAATGGGCACAGAGTAATGATAATTTTATTGCTCAAAAAAATTATCAACCGGTTAAAATTTCAAATGATTATACCAACAGGCTGGTGCATAAATGGCGAAGCGAAGAAGCAGCTATTGCCGTAGGAACCAATACTGCATTGCATGACAATCCTATGCTTACTACCAGGCTGTGGAAAGGGCCTAACCCCGTAAGAATATTTATAGATAAGCAATTGAAGGTGCCACCGCATTATCATCTTTTAGATAATTCAACTGCTACCATTGTAATAAATAACATAAAAAACGAAGAAGCAGGAAATACTTTTTTTTATAAACTTAAAAGAGGCGAAGCAGTTACAGAGGCGATAGTAAATTTATTGCATCAAAGAAAACTCACTTCTTTGATAGTAGAAGGCGGCGCAACACTGCTGCAATCATTTATTGATGCAGGCTTGTGGGATGAAGCTATTATCATTACCAATAAAAATTTGAACCTGGTAAATGCCCTGCCTGCCCCGGTTCTTTCAAATGAAGAAATGTTAAGTGAAGAACATTTTTTTGCCGACAGGTTGCAGTTTTTTAAAAATACAAATCCGTAGTATGGAATATTATAATACTATTGCACAAAAAGCTGTAGCAGAATATAAAGACAGGGGAAGTAAATTTATTGCCTATGCTTTTCCGGTAGTGAGTGCAGATGAGTGTAAGCAACAATTATCTATTTTAAAAAAAGAGCATCCCAAAGCGGCCCATCATTGTTTTGCATATCGCATTGGTATAGATGGCAATAATTTTAGAAGCAGCGATGATGGCGAACCTGCAGGCACAGCCGGCAAGCCTATATTGGGCCAGATACACAGCAAAGAACTTACTGATATTTGTATTGTAGTAGTACGTTATTTTGGCGGCACTTTATTGGGTGTGCCCGGCCTTATTAATGCGTATAAAACTGCTGCCACATTGGTATTGCAGGTAGTGCCGGTATTACAAAAATCTATAGAAATAAAATATAAGTTGCATTTTGATTATACGCAGCAAAATGAAGTGTTGACTATTATTAAACAATATAATTGCACAATATTGGCACAGGAGATGCAGTTGTTTTGCGATATTACAATTGGTATCCCGATAAGCCGTTTGCAGGAAGTATTGTATAAATTAAATGAAATAAAGCAACTGGAGATGCATCAATTGAAGTAATTGTTTTGTATTTTTAACTTATTAAAAATTTTAATATGTCTTTAGAAAAAAAATATAAAACATTTGCCAGTTTTTATCCCTACTATTTAACCGAGCATAGCGATAGCAGTAATCGCACTTTGCATTTTTTAGGAACCCTGGGGTTAATAATAATTTTAATACTGGCCATTGTATTGCAAAAATGGTGGATGCTTGCCCTGATACCCGTATGCGGATATGGGTTTGCCTGGGTAGGGCATTTTTTTATTGAAAAAAATAAGCCTGCTACTTTCACCTATCCATTGTACAGCCTTGCCTCTGATTTTGTAATGTTTTGGCATATCATTACCGGGCAAATAAATAAAAAACTGGAAGAAGCAAAGAATAAGATTGAAAAATGATAGATGCTGAAACCATTAGAGAGTATGTACTTCAAAAAAAAGATGTAACAGAAGGATTTCCCTTTGGAGAGAATGCACTTGTATTTAAAACTAACAACAAGATGTTTCTTTTGCTGTCCTTATCTTCCATCCCATTAAAATTTAATGCCAAATGCGAACCCGATAAAGCTATTGAATTAAGAGAGGAATATGCCGAAAGTATTTTGCCGGGGTATCACATGAATAAAAAACATTGGAATACCATAATATTGGATGGAAGAGTGCCTCAGAAAATTATCTTTCAGTTGATAGACGATTCTTACAGCCTTGTAGCAAAAAAAATAAAAAAATAAAAGCCTAAAAATTATTTAAAGCGATTACTTACAACAAGCTCTTTATTGGAAGCGGAGTAAGTATAAAATCCTTCACCACTTTTTACACCGAGTTTGCCCGCTGTTACCATATTTACCAATAATGGGCATGGCGCATATTTGGGGTTTCCAAATCCATTGTGCAATACATTTAAAATAGAAAGACAAGTATCAAGCCCTATAAAATCTGCTAACTGTAATGGCCCCATCGGATGTGCCATTCCTAATTTCATCACGGTATCAATTTCTTCTACTCCTGCCACGCTTTCATACAAACTGTAGATAGCCTCATTTATCATGGGCATTAAAATACGGTTTGCAATAAAGCCTGGGTAGTCATTAACCGTGGCTGGCACTTTTCCTAATTGTTTGCACAATGAAAGAATGGTATCTGTTACTTCTTTAGCGGTAGCATAGCCATTAATAACTTCTACCAACTTCATTACCGGCACAGGGTTCATAAAGTGCATACCAATTACCATCTCCGGCCTGGAGGTAATAGCAGCAATTTTTGTAATGGATATAGAAGATGTATTGGTAGCCAATATGCAACCCTTGGGCGCTGCTTCATCTATTTGTTTAAAAATTTTTAATTTAAGCTCAGTATTTTCGGTGGCTGCTTCAATTACAAGTTCGGCATTTTTAATGCCCATATTAAGGTCGGTATTGGTGCTGATGTTTTTTAAAGCATTGTTTTTTTGATCAGCAGTTAATAATTCTTTTGATACCTGCCTTTCTAAATTTTTCTCAATGGTAGCCAGGGCTTTTTCTAATGGAGCCTGGTTGATATCTATTAGCGTTACTGCAAATCCATTTTGCGCAAATACATGTGCAATACCGTTTCCCATGGTTCCGGCGCCAATTACACTAATATTTTTTATCATGATATTTTTTTATTGATTGAGAATACTGCTATTAATTCTTTGCATTAAGTATGTTCAAATTTTCTGTACTTTATTTAAATGCATTTAATCCGGTAACATCCATTCCGGTAATTAATAAATGTATATCGTGTGTGCCTTCATAAGTTATCACACTTTCTAAGTTCATCATGTGGCGCATTACGCTATATTCGCCTGTAATGCCCATGCCGCCGAGCATTTGCCTTGCATTTCTTGCAATGTTAGTAGCTACTTCACATGCGTTTCTTTTGGCCATACTCACTTGTTGCGGAGTTACTTTTCCCTCATTCATCAATACTCCCATACGCCAGTTGAGTAATTGTGCTTTTGTAATTTCGGTAATCATTTCGGCTAATTTTTTTTGTTGCAACTGAAAGCCGCCAATGGGTTTACCAAACTGAATTCTTTCTTTACTGTATTGCAATGCAGTATCGTAACAGTCCATTGCTGCGCCAATGGCGCCCCAGGCAATTCCATACCTTGCTTTGGTAAGGCAACCCAGTGGGCCTTTTAGCCCTTTTACATTTGGTAAAATATTTTCTTTAGGCACTTTTACATTATCAAATACCAGCTCGCCGGTAGCGCTTGCCCTCAGGCTCCATTTGCCATGCGTGGTAGGTGTGCTAAAACCTTCCATGCCTCTTTCTACTATCAGCCCCTGTATTTCATTTTGCTCATTGCGGGCCCATACTACTGCCACCTGAGCAAAAGGGGCATTGCTTATCCACATTTTTGCGCCATTTAAAAGCACGTATCCGTCACCGTTATCTTTTATATTGGTAAGCATACTGCTTGGGTCGCTGCCATGGTTGGGCTCGGTAAGGCCAAAGCAGCCAAGCCATTCGCCACTGGCTAATTTTGGTAAATATTTGTTTCGTTGTTCCTCATTGCCATATTGATAAATAGGATACATTACCAAACTGCCCTGCACACTTGCCGTGGAGCGTACACCACTATCGCCTCTTTCCAACTCCTGCATCATTAGCCCGTAAGAAATATAATCGAGCCCGCCGCCGCCATACTGCTCTGGTATGGTAGGCCCAAAGCATCCTAAGCCCCCTAATTGTGGTACTATCTGCTCGGGAAACAAAGCTTTTTGCGCATAATCTTCAATAATGGGGGATATTTCTTTTTTTACATAATTGCGTACACTTTCTCTTACTAATTTTTGCTCATCACTAAGCAACTCATCTACATTAAAATAATCGGGGCTTTGAAAATTATCAGTTTTTACGGCCATAATTTTGTTGTTATTTTTATTAAAAATGATACTTCTCTTATGCCCGGCTGATAGTCTGTTGTATATTTAATGCATCCATCTATTACAGGCAAGGCAATCAAAAAAGTATTTTTTGTATAGGTGCTGCAAATATAGTTTCTATTTTTGGCCTGATAAATTTTGTATTTTCAATTTTATAGGTTTAGGTAGAATGAGCATAAAACTGCTTTGCGAGGCTTGGGGCTTGATTTTTTTGTTATTTTTTGTATCAAGACAAAAAGAAATAATGAAAACCTAATAGGAGTAAAGCTTTGATATTAAAATACCTAACCCTGCTATTTTATGATGATAAACCTGCTGTAGTTTATTTGCTAAGTTTCCTGTTTATTATCAATAATTTTATTAATTTAAAAAGATTATCCTTTTTTTATTTGCAACAATTGTTGCAATGATTTAGAAGATTTTAAAAATATTGTTTTATGCCACTAACTTACCTTGCATTGGGCGATAGCTACACAATTGGCGAAGGGGTGCTGATTACAGAAACATTTCCCTACCAGGCTATGCAGATGCTACGCACCAAAAATTTTGAAATAGCAGCGCCTGAAATTATTGCAAAAACCGGTTGGACCACTGATGAATTGCTTGACGCCATGGAGCAACACCAGTTTTTATTAAAGTATGATGTGGCTACATTATTAATAGGCGTAAATAACCAATACAGGAGCCGAAGTGTAGATAACTTTGCGGAAGAATTTGAAATGATTTTAAAAAAAACTATTGAATTGTGTAATAAAAATGCCCGCCATGTTTTTGTGCTAAGTATTCCCGATTGGGGAAAAACTCCATTTGCCCTGGGTAAAAATATTGAAAAGATTGAAGAAGAAATAAATGCTTTTAATGCTACTGTAAAAAGTATAGCAGCAAAGTATGGTTGTAGCTACATCAATATTACAGATACCCAAAGAGCTGATGCAAATGATCATCTTTTTTTGGCTGAGGACAATTTACATCCGAGTGCAATGGAATATGCAAAATGGGCTTTAATAGTTTCCCAAAAAATTAGCGAGCTTCATTTTGCCTAAACCGGGTGCTAACTGCTTTTATTTGATCTTCCGTAATCTTTGAAGTTTTTTTAAGAAGCGTAATAAAAGAATCTACTTCTGCCGCAGAGGCTGGGCAGCCTAAATTTTGATTTTCTACAAAGCTATCGGCAAGCAACTCTCCGCCGGAATTTAAAACCACAAAAAATGGTAAACCTGCTTTTTCTCCTTTGAAATTTAGCAATACCTTATCTGCACCCGGTGTTTCAAGATTTTTCTTACCTTCTCTTTCCTGTACGTCTAAATGTATGATTACATAATTTTTTTCAAAATATTTTTTTGTTGTTTCATCATTCATGGAGGCCTCTAATTTTTTGCACCATCCACACCAGCTTGCATGAAAAATGAGGAATACATTTTTATGCTCCCTGGCTGCATTTTTATAGGCATCCTGCAATATTTTGTCGGCAGTAGATTGTTGTTGGGCAAATACAAAAAAAGCCATCAATGTTAAGAATGTAGTAGAAATTATTTTTTTCATTTTTCAAAAAATTTTATTTTAAATAAGAAGCCATTTCGGCCTGGTATTGTTTTGCAATAGCTGTTGCTTCTGTGGTAAAATGCTCATCTTTACCTGCATAAATAATGGCTCTGCTTGCATTTACCAAAAGTCCACAATCTCCGTTTAGGCCATACCTGCTTACTTCCTGTAAACTTCCACCCTGAAACCCAACACCCGGCACTAATAAGAAATGATCCGGTATTATCTTTCTGATATTTTCTAACTCGCTTGCCTGCGTAGCTCCTGTTACAAACATAAGATTATTTACATTGCCCCATTTGCTCACTTCTGTTAAAACTTTTTCATACAAACGCTCTTGCGAATTTTGTAAACTTAGCATCTCAAAATCATTTGCCCCTTTATTGCTGGTTAGGCCTAATACAATTCCCCATTTATTTTCATATTCTAAAAATGGCCGTACACTGTCTTCGCCCATGTATGGCGCTATGGTAACAGCATCAAATTGTAAAGTTTCAAAAAATGCTTTTGCGTATTGTGATGAAGTATTGCCAATATCGCCACGTTTTGCATCTGCTATTTTAAAATGTGTGCCGGGTATGTATTGCACAGTTTGTGCCATAGCGTCCCAGCCTTTAGCACCCATAGCCTCATAAAAAGCTGTATTGATTTTATAGCTTACACAATAGTCTTTGGTAGCGTCGATGATGGCTTTATTAAACTCAAATATTGCATTGCTGCTATTTTTAAGATGGGGGGGGATTTTGGAAATATCTGTATCGAGCCCTACACATAGATAAGTTTTTTTCTTCCTGATTTGCTCTACCAGTATATTGCGGTGCATAATTGTTAGGTTAAAAATATATGATTAATTGCTGGTTACTATTGATTTTAAAATTTCTGAAAATTGGTAAACTTCTTCAAAGCTATTGTACAAGGGTACCGGGGCTATCCTAATTACATTGGGTTCTCTCCAGTCAGTCATTACACCGTTTTTGCTCAAAGCTTCAAATACTTCTTTTCCTTTTTGATGAAATGCTAACGATACCTGGCAGCCTCTTTCGGCGGGGGACTGAGGTGTAAGTATTTCAAAATATTTATTTTCTGCATTAATATCATTTAAAAGTTCAAAGCTGTATGCCGATAATTTTTTTTGTTTTTGTAATAAATTTTCAAAACCTGCATCTTCAAATATTTTAAGAGAAGCGTGTAAGGCCGCCAGCAGCATTAGGGGCGGGGTACTTAGTTGCCATGCTTCTGCAGTAGGGTAGGGAGTAAAAGTTTTTTCCATTTTAAAACGATTGCTTACATCATTTCCCCACCAGCCATTTAAGCGTTTTATGTTTTTATGTTGCAAATGTTTTTCATTTACATAAGCGCCGGCAATGGCTCCTGGCCCGCTATTCAGGTATTTATAATTGCACCAGCAGGCAAAGTCTACTTCATCTTCATGCAAATGTAAAGCTATGTTGCCCGCAGCATGTGCCAGGTCAAAACCCGCTACCATACCATATTGATGGGCTGCAGCAGTTATTTTTTTTATATCAAATACCTGGCCCGTATAATAATTTACAGCGCTAAATAATACCAGGGCTGCACTGTCTTTATTTTTTTCAATAGCTGTAATAATATCATCAGTGCTGATAATTTCGGTGCCTGCCTTTGGAGATACTTCCACAATGGCATCCTCTGCATTGAATCCATGTAATTTTGCCTGGCTTTCAAATACATATTGGTCAGATGGAAAAGCTTTTGCTTCGCAAATAATTTTATAACGGGAAGGGGTAGGGTTGTAAAATGAAATCATCATTAAATGAAGATTTACCGTAAGGTGATTCATCAATACAACTTCGTTGGGCAGTGCGCCAATTATTTTTGCAATTGGCTGCAGTAATTGTTTTGAATAATGAAGCCAGGGATTTTTACCATAAAAAAAACCTTCTACTCCATAGCTCGCCCAATCTTCCATTATGTTCAGCACTTCATCCTGTGTAGATTTTGGCTGTAAGCCCAGGGAGTTGCCTAAAAAATAAATAGCATTTTTATTATGTAGAAATGGGATATAAAATTTTTCCCTAAAATTTTTTAGCGGATCATTTATATCCGATTCTTTAGCATAAGTTAATGCAGTATTATCTGGCATTGAAGAAGTTTTTTAATTAAACAAATTAGGATAGTCAGTAATAATTCCATCTACCCCTAGTTGCATTAAATTGTCAATATTTTTTTTATCATCTACTGTCCAGGGTATTAGCAGCATATTTTTCTCGTGGCATTTGTTTACAAGCAATTGGTTTACCAATGAGTAGTCGGGGCTGTAGATAGTAGGAGTAAAGCCAAGCTTATTAAGTTGGCTATTTACCCCGCTTTTATCAGTGCCTTCTATAAGCAATGCAGTACGAATGGTTGGGTAATGCTGATGCAAATATTGAAGGCTTCTTACATCAAATGATTGAATGATTACATTTTCTTCCATGTGATATTGCTGTATTACCTTCATCAGCAGCTCTACAAATTCTGCTGGTTTGGGATGGTAAATATCATCGCCATCAGGCATACATTTGGTTTCAATATTAAATTGAGGATAGGGGCGCCTACGGGTTTTCATGGCATCTACTATTGCTTCAAATACATCTGCCAGCAAGGGTTTTACAGCTTTTATTTTTTGCTGCTGCGGAAATCTTGGATGAGGCTTAAGCCCTACATCATATTTTTTTACACTATCATAGGTCATTTGATAAATATTGTAGCTACGCTCATCCTTTTCATCAATATAAGTTCCATCTGGCCGGGTGGTAATTTCATGATTAAAAAAAGGCTCATGCGAAAGTATTGCCTGCTTGTCTTTTGTAAATGAAATATCCATTTCTAACGTAGTTACCCCAAGCTCTAAGGCTTTTATCATGGCCGGGATGGTGTTTTCGGGCATTAAGCCCCGGCAGCCCCGGTGCCCCTCTTTATCAAATGGCCTGGTAGTACTCATGCCTGTATTGGGTTCTTTCATCATTTTTTTTGCAGGGTTACAACAAATAAATAGTAATGAAAATGAAAGTAGAAATATTACGCTAATCTTCATTTTTATAAAATGATTTGGTAAATAATTATTGCATAGAAGCAGCTACTAATTCTGCAATATCAAGTACGGCTACCTCCTCTTCTTTTTCTTTATTTTTTACACCATCAGTAAGCATGGTATTGCAAAATGGGCAGGCGGCAGCAATTACGGTAGCGCCTGTATCTAATGCTTCATTGCTGCGTTCAATATTAATCCTTTGGCTTCCTTTTTCTTCTTCTTTAAACATTTGAGCGCCGCCGGCTCCGCAGCATAAACCATTGCTGCGGCAACGTTTCATTTCTACCAGCTCCACATCCATTGCCTCCAATACTTTGCGGGGGGCTTCATAAATATTGTTGGCACGCCCTAAGTAGCAACTATCGTGGTACGTAATTTTTTTACCCTTAAATGCGCCAGCCTCCTGCATTTTAATTTTCCCTTCATCTATCAGTTGTTGCAAAAAAACAGCATGGTGTATTACTTCATAAGTGCCACCAAGCTCGGGATATTCATTGCCTAAAATATTAAAACAATGAGGGCAGGCAGTTACTATTTTTTTTATTCCATAGCCATTCAATATCTGTATATTTTGATAAGCCATCATTTGAAACATAAATTCGTTGCCGGCTCTTCTTGCCGGGTCGCCGGTGCACATTTCTTCTTTGCCAAGTATGGCATATTTAATCCCTATTTTATTTAATATGCTAATAAATGCTTTCGTAATCTTTTGTGCTCTTTGGTCAAAGCTGCCGGAGCATCCTACCCAAAACAATATTTCGGGGTTTTCGCCACTTGCCATCATTTCTGCCATTGTAGGTACATGCATACGCTATTTAATTTTTCAACAAAGTAAGCAACATTTGTTGTATGATGTTTGCCTGCATACATTTATTTTTGCAACATAAATCAACATTTGAAAAAATTAATTGCTACAATCCGGAATTGGGAAGCATGGCCTTTTTGGCTAATCTATTTACCATTGGTGCCGGTATGGGGTTGGTATATGCTAAAATCCCGGGCAGTATGGTTTTTTACTCCCAGCAATCCTAAGCTTACTTTTGGCGGTATGGATGGCGAGCCTAAAAAAGAAATGTACGACCTGTTGCCCACACAATTATATCCTACTACTTTTAATGTACTTCCTGCAGACAGTATCCAAAATATTTTACAAAAACTTACAGCATATAAAATAGAGTATCCCTTTATTGTAAAGCCCGAAATGGGTGGGCAGGGTATTTTATTTAGAAAAATAGATACACAGCAGGATTTAGAACATTACCATTCGCTAGTGCCGGTAGAATATATTGTGCAACGCATGGTGCAATACCCAATGGAAGTAAGTGTATTTCATATCAGGTATCCTAATCAGCAAACCGGTACCGTAACAGGTTTTTTGCATAAAATACCTTTGCAGGTAGTAGGAGATGGCATGCATACCCTGTACCAACTGGTAATGCAGCATCCCAAGGGCAAAAAACGAATAGGTGAGTTGCATAGCAAGCACAAAGACAATTGGGATACTATCATTGCCAAAGGAGAAAAATATATTTTAAGCTATGCGGCTAACCATAACCGTGGTGCTCACTTTGTGGATTTAAGAAACGAAATTGACGACAAATTGGTTGCCTTGTTTGATAAAATAAGTATTGATATTGATGATTTTTTTTATGGACGGTACGATATTATGTGTAATAGCATAGATGACCTAAAGCAGGGAAAAAATTTTTCAATACTTGAGTACAATGGCTGTGGCGCTGAGCCTAATCATTTTTATGATACAGGATATACGCTAAAGCAGGCCCATAAAGAAATATTAAAACACTGGAAGGCATTGTATGAAATATGTAGTATTAATAAAAGCAGGGGAATAAAGCCCTGGAGCTTTGGCAGAGGCCTTAAGTTTAGAAAAGATACCAAGGCTCTTTACAAAATAATGAAAGACGCCGATAAAAAAATAAATTAGCCTTTATAAAAACACACTTCACTCAGTCAAAGTTTTCATCCATCATTTTGAATTATTTATTACAAACTTGTTAAAACTTTTTTAAACAAATTATATATCAAAGTTTAAACAGTAATATTGTGTTTCAATAAAATTTGTATGAAAAATATAATAGCAACATTCGCTTTAATCATAAGTTTTTCGGCTATCAAAGCACAGAAGCTTTTAGTGCCAACCGATGCAGGAAGCAAAATTCATTTTGTAATTAAAAATTTTGGAATAAGTACCGGTGGCGATTTTACAGGGCTTAAGGGCAATATAAAGTTTGACGCTACAAAACCAACCACCTCTTCATTTGATGTATCGGTAGATGCAAAAACTGTAGATACCGACAATGGCGCAAGAGACAGCCACCTAAGGCAGGAAGAATATTTTAATGCAGATAAATACCCGGTAATTCGCATTTACAGTTCCAAAATAGAAGGCACTAACAAAGCCTCTACTTATATGTTTACCGGCAATCTCTTTATCAAAGGAGTAACCCGCCCTTTACATTTTTTATTTACCGCCATTGCACAAAATGGAGGTTACCTCTTTGCCGGCGATTTTGAAATAGACAGAAGAGACTTTGGTGTAGGCGGCAATAGCGCCGTGATGGGTGATAATGTAAAAATTTCATTAAGCGCATTTGCAAAATAATTTTTTTTTTGAAGCCAGGCATTTTTCAATAATCAACAGTGGTCCCGCATTTCGTTTCTACTCCGGCACCATGCATGCGCACAAGGCCTCACCGGGGTATCCACTACATTCGGGGCTAATAGCCCGGCCCTATTTTTTCATAGCAGCATATATAGGTATGTAACCTGCCTGGCAAAGCGCTGCTAATTGTGTATCCTACTTTTATCACTGGTAATACAATTTGTAACAGTTGTATATCTTTGATGCATGTCAAAAATTATCCGAATTTTTTGTTGGGGTTGGTTAATCAGTTTCTTAGGGTCGCTGCCCTTGGGCACGCTCAATGTAGCTGCCATGCAAATTGGTATAGAAGAAAGCATAAGGCAGGCGCTATATTTTTCATTAGGATCTACCCTGGTAGAAATGATTTATGTAAGGGTATCGCTAATTGGTATTGACTGGCTGCGCAAGCAGGCAAAGTTAATGAAGATGATGGAGTGGGTAACATTTGGCATAGTAGTGGCGCTGGCTGTAGGTAGTTTTATAGCAGCCATGCATGGTGGCAATAATGCCCGTAATCCTATTCTCAATAATAATATGAACAGGTTTTTACTAGGCGTTATTGGCTGTGCCGTTAACCCTGTAGTAATAGTATTTTGGTTTGGATGGAGTACTGTTTTATTTACAAAAAAAATATTATTGCCCATCAATAGTCAATACAATAGTTATATAGTTGGTATTGGGTTAGGGGCCTTTGCGGGCAACTGTGTTTTTATTTTTGGCGGCAATTTTTTGTATAGTAAAATAGCCAATGCACAGCAGTATTTACATTGGGTAATAGGCGCTGTGTTTGCGCTTACGGCGCTCATTCAATTGTATAAAATTATCAGGCACAAAGATGGCGTAGCAAAGTTGCATTATGCAGAGGAGAAAGACGCATAGCAACCATCCATGCAAATTGGTAGTTTTATAAAAATTTGTTCCCCGCTTGTGGGAGACAAGGCGGGGGCTTTGATGGAGTGGAAATATTACTAGCTTCGGCGGAAGAAAAAAATTGAACATTTGTAATCCTATGCCTTGTTTCGTGACTTACGAAACAACATCATTCAAGTTTATGAAAATATAATTGACGAGTTTGGTTTTTTAAATAACTTGTATAAAGTATTTGATGGGGAGTAAAGAATTTGTTTCGTGTGCGAACCAAGGCTCAGGAATTTATAATTTCATTTTACAAAAGAAACTTGCAAAGAATCATTCCGAAATATTACCTTCAATTGTCAAATCAATTTTCAAAATGGATTACAAGTCTTTTAAAGTTTTCTTTTTAATCAACCTTATTGTAATAATTCTACCTTCCGGCTTGTATGCACAGGATACCACCCAATACATCATCTCCGGTCGTCAGAATGCACCATTTCAGGAACAGAAACCGTATGTAATCCTGATTTCAGCAGATGGTTTCCGGTACGATCTTGCAGAAAAATACGATGCTACATTTTTAAAAAGAATAAGCAGTGAAGGAGTGAAAGCTATTTCTATGAAACCGTGTTATCCATCCTTAACTTTCCCTAATCATTATTCGATTGTCACAGGTTTGTATCCTTCACATCATGGAATAGTGGACAATACTTTGTATGATAAATCCAGGAAGCAAATTTACCAGATTGGAAACAAGAAAACAGTAGAAGACCCTTCGTGGTATGGAGGAGTGCCTTTATGGGTATTGGCCGAGCGCCAAAAATTATTGAGCGCCAGTTTCTATTGGGTGGGTTCCGAAAGCCATATTGATGGAGTGGATCCTACCTATTACTTCAAGTATAATGAGGCCATACCTATTGACAGGAGAATTGAAATAGTAAAAGAATGGCTGCAATTACCTCCTGAAAAGCGTCCTCATTTTATTACCTTTTATTTTCCTGAAGTAGATCATGCAGAGCATATGTATGGAACCAAATCTCCACACACTGCAGAAGCAGTACATTTTGTAGATCATTCCGTGGAGAAGATGTATGATATGTGTCAACAACTAAATCTTCCGGTTAATTTTATTTTTGTTTCAGACCATGGTATGACGAATATGGATACCCTGCATACCATTGGTTTGCCTTCAGTAATTGATACCACTAAGTTTGTAATTACCAATGGCACTGCTACTGCCCATTTGTATGCAAAGAACAAAAATGATGTGAAACCTACCTACAGAAAATTGAAAGCCGTAGCGAAAGATTATGATGTTTATCTCGTAAAGAAAATCCCTCGCAGATGGCATTATCGTACAAAGGATGATCGCTTCCATCGTATTGGTGATATCCTGCTGGTTCCCCACTTGCCGAAAGGATTCAGTTTTTCCGGAAGAAAAATCTCCTATGGCGCTCATGGTTTTGATAATTCATTGCCAGAATTGCAGGCCACTTTTTATGCCTGGGGCCCGGCATTTAAAGACCATTTTGAGATAGGTAACTTCGCCAATATCAATATCTATCCTTTGATTGCACACATCTTAGGCTTAACCATTGATAATAAGATAGATGGTAAATTAAAAGTACTCAGGAATACTTTGAAATAAACTGTTTTACTAAAGGTTGAAAATTGAGTTATGAAAACCGTCCGGGTGAAATTTTACAGTTTACTATCACAAACTTTAAAAGTTTTTTTTTTCCGCAATGTCTCCTTTTAGAGCTTATGTGTTTTGGCTAAGGGACATTGCGGTGTTAGCAGTACATAAGCTAATTTATTTCCATAACTTTATTTATGTCTGTTCGCAAAGCTATACCAGAAAAAGAGGGAGTTTACTTTATAACTTTTACCTGCAAAGATTGGATCCCCTTATTCAAAATCTGTAATGCCTATGATGCGGTTTATAACTGGTTTGATATATTAAAACAATCGGGTCATTATATAATCGGCTATTCCATTATGCCACATCATGTACATGCAGTAATTGCATTTTGTAATACAGGCAAAGGGAACAGGTTAGTGGAACTGCCTGAACAATATCCGCATAGTTCAGCAAAGTTTTATCTTACAGGTGAGCAAGGTATTTATCCTGTCATTAATTTTATGGAACTTAGGGATGTTGACTTAACAAAAGGTATTATGGAAAAGAACCGCAATGTCCCTTAGCCTATGCTGCAAAAAGCTATGCAAGGAGACATTGCGGAAAATAAAAGTTTTTCGAACACCAAGGGCAAAGAAATCAAGGGCAAAGTTTTTATCTTACAGGTGAGCAAGGTATTTTTCCTGTCATTAATTTTATGGAACTTAGGGATATTGACTTAACAAAAGGTATTATGGAAAAGAACCGCAATGTCCCTTAGCCTATGCTGCAAAAAGCTATGCAAGGAGACATTGCGGAAAATAAAAAGA
>JAFDXD010000078.1 GCA_018268135.1 Bacteroidota bacterium | reverse complement strand
TGTCATCTCTTTTGTTCCCTTCATTTGTTTTTTAAGTTTATTATCGGCTATTTCTTCGTTATCGGTAAAGTTGATGGAGTTTACTTTTACTTTTTTGCCTTTATCAATAATGAAAGTAATAGATTCTCCATTGCTTGAAGTAAGAACAGGGGTTACCTGCATATCAATTTTTACATTCCTAAATCCTTTATCAAAATAAAATTTACGGATGGCTTCTACCGCACTCATTTTCATATTTTCGGTTACTACCCTGTCTTTTGATAAAGCAGTTTTGGTAACCAGGTCGTCTCTCTCACTTTTTTTGATGCCTACAAATTTATAATCCAACAGGCGGGGCCTTTCTGTTAGCGCAATTTCAATATAAAGGTTATTGCCTTCGAGGCGGGTAAAATTGATTTCTACATTTGATACCAGGTTTTGCCTCCATAGTTTTGTAATGGCTTTGCTAAACACATCGGTACCGGGTATTTGCACTACATCGCCAATAGCCAGGCCTGATATGGATATAATTAAATTTTGATCAAATGCTTTTGTACCGGTTACTGAAATTCCTGCAATGGTATATTGCTTGGGAGTACGGCTGTTAAATATTTCCTGCAAGGCTGGATTTACAGAAACGTTTGGTATTGTATCTGTTTGTGCAAATAATTGCTGGCTTGAGAGAAATAAAATTACAATAAGAAGAATGTTCTGGTAAATCCTTTGCATCAATTGTTTTTTACGTGCGGCAAATTAAGCCCATTAATGAAAACTATTTGTTAAATGAAACATTTTGCCCGGCCGTTTCAAATACAGAGCTATTGCACATTTATTATTTAATTATTTTTTTAATTTGTTCCCCTGTTTTTCCAAATCTTCTTTCTCGTTTTTGAAAATCTTTAATTGCTTTATACAATTCTTCTTTTCTGAAATCGGGCCAAAGAGTATTGGTAAAATACAGCTCGGCATAAGCCAGTTGGTATAGCAAAAAATTACTTATTCTATACTCGCCACTTGTTCTAATCATTAATTCGGGGTCGGGAAAAGCATGGGTGGTAAGGTATTGCTGAAATACCTGCTGGTTTATGGATTCGGGAGCTATTTTTTGTTGTTTTACATCTTCGGCAATATTTTTTACTGCATTTAATATTTCCCAACGGCTGCTGTAGCTCAAAGCCATCACCAGGTTTAAGCCTGTATTGCCTGCTGTTTCTGCCTTTGCTTCTTCCAATTCTTTTTGTGCATTAAGCGGCATCATGGCAATATCACCAATTACATGCAGTTTGATATTATTTTTATTGAGGGTGGGTACTTCTTTACGGATGGTATCTACCAATAATTCCATCAGGCCGGCTACTTCATATTGAGGGCGGCCCCAGTTTTCGGTACTAAAGGCATAGAGGGTTAGGTACTCCAGCCCTATTTCTGCCGCACCTTCTACAATATTTCGTACGCTTTCTACACCATGCAGGTGGCCAAAAAGCCTGTCCTGGCCTTGCTCTTGTGCCCATCTGCCATTGCCATCCATTATGATGGCTATATGCCTTGGCAAATGTTTTTTATCAATGTTTTGATGAGAATCCATACGTTATATAAAATCAGCAGTCAGGCGGGCTGGCCTGACTTCGGGCGCAAAAGTAGTAAAATTTGTGTAAAAACAGGCCTGATACATGTTTTGCCTTTGTTATCAGGCATTATTATATATTTTAAAAATGCTTTCACGCAGTGCCTGGCTTTTACTGCCACAAATAAACTGCATTATTGCAGCAATATCGTCTGGCTTTACCCAATTAGCTGGGTTTGCTTTGGGCATTGCTTCCCGGTTGATAGCAGTGTCAAGCGTACTTGGTACTACTACCGTGGCCGTAACATTGGTGCCCTTTGTATCTGCATTGATATATTCTGCCAGGTTAAATAAAAGCGATTTGCTTAAAGCATAAGCAATCATATTTTTTGCATCATCCGGTTTTATGGCAGGCCGTGCGCCTACAAAAATGATCCTGCCGGAGCCTTTTTGTTTCATGTGCGCTAACAAAGGGCGAGTGGTAAAAAAAGCGGTTTCAAAATTAAGGCTGTACATTTTTTTTAAATCGGCGCCGGTAGTTGCAAGTATATCGCCCATGGCAAAGCCGCCCACAAGCAGTAGGGCTGCGTGTATTTGTTTGTACTTTTTTATTGCAGCTTTTATAAAATCTGCCGTTTCATTTTCATTGGTAAGGTTTACTACCTGTACATCAAGCCTGCTATGTTTCTTTATCTTTTTTTTGGCTTGCTCATTTATTACGGTGGCTATTACCTGGTAGCCTTCTTTTAAAAATTCCCGGGTAACTGCAGTGCCTAAATTTCCGTCTGCGCCTGTAACAACAACCGTTTTCATATTTAATATTTTGTAAAATTAAAACTAAGCAAACATTCCATAAAAATGTTAACAACAGTAGTGGCTATCAACAAACAGGTAATGACTGAGCAATAAAATTTAATTATTTACCGTAGGGCATTTATAACTACTGATATTAAAAGAAAGTCCAACTTCAGCAATTACATACTGGTCTTTTTGCTTGCTAAAGCCACGTTGGCGGCCTTGTACACCCAATATATTGCTGCTGTTAATTTCATAACTGCGGTCTTGCAACAAGTTGGCTACTGATGGCGCTCCGCCTACATTCGGAAAATTGGCTGCACCGGCATAGGTAGTACTTACATCATCTATATAATCTGTACCGGTAAAGCGGTAAGCCACTTCAAATGAAAAATTAACCTTTGGTGAAATACTATATTTTATACCGGCGCCAAAGGGGATGCAATATGATACGGTACCATAAGGCTTTCTACCTATATAGCCTACATTTTGGCCTTCGGTACCAAGGGGCCTCAAATACACTTTTTCACCATTTAAATAGGCATATGGGTTGTAATTAAATAAGCCTACTCCAAATGTAACATAGGGAGTAAACGCATGATCGGGATTGCCGGGTACGTATTTAAAAAAATTAAAATCGCCTTGCAGGGCTATT
>JAFDXD010000077.1 GCA_018268135.1 Bacteroidota bacterium | reverse complement strand
TTAAAAAATAAGAACTATGAAAAAAATAATTGTCTTCTTTTTTACAATTGCCCTATTTAGCTCATGCGATACGCTAAAGCAACTGCCCGGCGTAGCAGGCGGCACAGGTATTACACAGGCCGAAGCTGGCCAGGGCATTAAAGAAGCGCTAAGCCAGGGGCTTGCCAAGGCAGTATTACAATTAAATTCCGTTGATGGCTTTTTTAAAAGTGCTTTTTATAAAATATTATTGCCACCCGATGCTCAAAAAATAGAAAACACATTACGCACCCTTGGCTTTAACAATATGGTAGATAAAGCCATTTTGCAAATAAACCGTGGGGCAGAAGATGCCGCAGGCTATGCTAAACCCATTTTTGTAGATGCCATAAAAAGCATGACACTTAGCGATGCCATTGGCCTGGTAAAAAATGGCGACACCAGCGCTACTCATTTTTTTCGTGAAAAAACTACCGATAAATTATTGGCAGCATTTTTACCGGTTATCAAATCATCTTTAGATAAAGTAGATGCCACCAAATATTATGGCGACCTGGTAACTAAATACAATAATTTTCCTACTACGTTTAAAAAAATAAACCCCGACCTGGCAGGGTTTGTTACACAAAAAGCTACAGATGCCCTGTTTGATTTGGTAGCTAAAGAAGAGTTGAATATCCGAACAAACTTTGCAGCCCGTACTACAGATATTCTTAAAAAAGTATTTGGAGGAGGGATATAAAATATACCATAAATAAAAAAAGCAGCTTGAAAATTAGCTGCTTTTTTTATCATTACAAAGTAAGTAGTACCTGCCAGGCTTGTTGCACTTTATTTTCGCTCAACAATTGTTTGGCATACCGTTGCACTTCTTCTTCCATATCTGCAGGGTTTAAAGAATAGTACAATACTATATTTTTCAATCTTTCATCATCAAATGAGGGGTCTGTTTCGGGTATTTGCTGTACATTGGCCAATTGCCCCAAATCGTTGCCGGTTAAGTATTTGCTACATTTTATATTGTCGGGCAGTGCATCAATGCCCATGCCTAACTCCCGGTTGGGCTTAGCTACTTTTATTAAATTACTCTCATCTACTTTGCAATACCAGTCGCCGCCAAGCCTTGCTACATGATGCAATTTTGTTTGGTCTATTTTTTTATTTTCATCTAATATGCTTTCATCCAAATGCATACAAAGCACTTCGCAAATTACCAGGTTGCCGGCGCCGCCACCTGAACCAAGGGGTTTTATTTCAAGTACCTTGCACTCCATCTTTACTTTGCTTTCTTTTACCATTGGCGGCAATACCATGCTGGCTTTTTGTTCGGTAAATCCTGCTTTTACAAATTCATTCACCCCTTTTGGGTATTCGCAACTGGCAAGAGACACTTGTTGCAGCATGTCATAATCTACAATATTGATTACTACTTCTTGTACCTCCTGCACATTTTGTAAACTATGTTTGGTGGTATTGTCTCTTACTCTTCTGCTCGGCGAAAAAATGACAACAGGTGGGTTGGAAGAAAATAAATTAAAAAAACTAAAGGGGCTTAAGTTTACATTTCCTTCCTTATCAATGGTGCTTGCAAAGCATATAGGCCTTGGGGCAATAGCATGTTGCAAATAATTTTGTACATCTGCCGGCGACAAATCTTTTAATGGTATGGAAATCATGCGTGGATATTTTTCTTCAATGCCAAAATACTAAAATCGCTTTCTTCTTTTACAATGGTATTACTTAAAATACCAAGGTCGCTAATTTCTAACTCTACTACATCACCTTCCTGCAGCCATTGTTCTTTATAATCAGGGTCATTTAATTTGCCGGTGCCATTTAGTTCTAAAAAACAACCTGTGCCTACTGTGCCGCTGCCAATAATATCGCCGGGCATAAGGGTGGCGCCATAGCTGCACCGTTCTATAATTTCTGCAAAAGTCCAGTCCATATCTTTTACATTACCCTGGCTTACCTGTATGCCATTTACCCTGCACTTCATGTCGAGGTTCCAGCTTTTGCCAGTGTGGCCTTCTTTACAAGGCACTTCAAATTGTTCCAGTTCATCTAAGGTAACAAGGGCGGGGCCTGTGCAAGTGGCAAAATCTTTTCCTTTGGCAGGGCCAAGGTTTAGCTTCATTTCTTCCATTTGCAAAGTACGGGCGCTCATATCATTCATTATCATTAGGCCTGCTATATATTCATCTGCATCGGCTGCTTTAATATTGCGGCCGGGTTTATTAATTACAATGGCTACTTCCAGCTCAAAATCAAGCTTTTTAAAATGATCTGGCATACAATACACATTGCCCGGCCCCTGAATGCTGTTGTGATTGGTAAAATAAAAAATCGGGTACTCATCAAATTCGGGTATCATCTCTACATTGCGGTTTCGCCTGGCAGAGGCCACATGCTGCCTGAATGCATAGCCATCCCTGCAACTGCCAGGGTGCATTACCGGCGCTAATATTTGCGCCTCTTCTATGGGAATACCGGCTTCTTTTCTAAATGCCCCTTCTTTAATTTTTTGCTCTGCAGCTTTTGCAAAAGGCAATAAATCATCCCAGTAATTTAATAGCATTGACATTCCCGGCGGCAAATCAGGATGCAATAAATCCATATCATACAATTGTCCATTTACCAATATACCTAATTGGTCATGCTCTTCTCTTAAATAAGTAACTAATTTCATATTGTTAATATTAAAGTAGCAAATGTAGGCTTACAAATACAGCTAAAAAAGGATTTAGTATATTTGCAGCAATAAAATGCAAACCAATGGAGTTCCAGAAAATACACAATAAGGGACAGGCTCAATTGTTTAAAAATCAATATTTAGAATACCTCACTAAAACACACCCCCTGGTAATTTGGGGTATGTACCTGCCTGTTTTAATTTTATTGCCTTATTATACAATCAGCTCATTAGAAATTTCGGGCCTTACTACTTTTCTTATTTTTTTATCAGGTATTAT
>JAFDXD010000076.1 GCA_018268135.1 Bacteroidota bacterium | reverse complement strand
TTCTTCTACCACCTGTAATTTAAAGGCTAATGTGTAATCTTTTTGAGTCCGTTTACGCAATCGAAACTGTCCTTTGTTCATAATGGTGACATTGTTTTTGTGTCAACCTATTTTAGGACGAGGCAGAAAAATTGAAAATAAAAAGAGGCTATCGCCCTGGATAGCCTCTTTGCACCCGGTTCTAATCAAACCTGTAAAAAAAATTGCAGACTTTAATCAATATGATTTTCCTGAATGTTGTTTTGGACAAGAAATACTTACCTGTAATATTTGGCCTCCCCCAACAATCGGAGGACCAAAACCCCAATTGGAAATATACAATTTATTATCAGGCCCCATTACCATTGCTGTTGGAAAGTTAAGTCCTGATACAATAGTTGTTTTTACACCTGTCGGGTCAATTCGTACAACATCGCCAGTGCCGGGAGTTGGAAATGGATTATTAGTGGTGCCTTCGAGTACATACATTCCTCCTTCTTCATCAAAGGCAATACCTTCTGCCATGCTGAAGCCTGATGCAACTTTATTGATTTTTCCATCAAACGAAATTTTATAAACATTAGAATTACCGGGAATCGGAAATGTACTCAGGTTTACCATATAGAAACTGCCATTATGAAATGTAATGGAGGTAGGAACAATATGGCCTTGTGTTGCAGAAATATCTACAAGCCGTGAAATATGGCCAGCCCGGTCAATTTTATCTATCTCGCCGTGGTTAGGCTCTACAGCAAATAAATCATTTCCTATTGCCTGCATACTATACCAGACCCCATCCGGTTCAAAATCCCCGGCATTCGGATTGGCAACAGGATTGTTTTGTATAAAAGCACTCAGGTTGGCAACCATACTCCATTTACTGTTCGGCAGTACCTTAACGATTCCGTTTGGAATATCGGGGACCCCATGCGAACAACCTGCCCCTGCAAGCACCGCATAAAGCGTATTGCCGATAAATGCTACATCACCCACGCCCATGATATCCCCCTGGGCATCTATTGTAGAAGGTAGTTTATCTGCAACAGTGATGCGTTGACCGTTCCATATTTTTGAAATCCGGGAACCGGTATCGCTGCCCGAATAAGGGCCTACCGGGCCGGCAACCTGCATGCATGAACCACTGGTAGTGGTGTTGGTGCCTCCAACGCCGGCTTCGGCAACATACAAACTTCCATCGGGGCCAAATTTTAATCCACGCGGAAGATTAAGGCCGGTAGCATATACAGAAGTTGTCGCCACCAAATCATTTGGGCTGCAGTTGCAAAGACAACCGGGGCCGGGAGGAAGATTTTTTTTGCAGGAAGAAAAAATTATGCCGCCTGCAAATACACTTACAAGAAGAAGTAACTGTTTTGTTTTCATAAAAAAAATTTAAACGTTAATTAATATAAAAATGATTTCAATTTTAAACAGGTAAGTAAAAAAATAAGCGTCTGCAATTTTAATTGAATACATCAGAAGCTAAAAGGAGAAATCATCCAATTACCTGATTGTGCGATACATGACTTATTAGTCAAACAAAAGGCGTTCGTTCCATAATTATGCAGTTCGTAGATAAAAACCACATTTTAGTTGAATAACCGGCTTTTTGTAAATAATCGTTTTATAAAACGGTAACTTGCAATGTCTATGGAAAAAGTTTTTTTAAAAAAACTAATATTCAATAAAAATTACAGGTGGCTGAGGCATGTATTGCTTTGTATTGGTTATTTTATCTGGATAAACTTGCTGGATTATAATCGGAGCCACAATCTTCGTGAAACACTTTATATCTTTCTGTTTTTTTACCCGATTGTATGGATGTACATGCTTCTTATTGTTTATTGGTTTATTTCCTCTTTTCTTTTAAAAGGAAAATATTTTAATTTTTTTCTACTGTATGCTGGTTGGTGCTGTATAGGGCTTATCCTGATTTTTTTTGTTCATAACTATGTTTTTAATCCGGTACTTGGCTATCCCGTTCCACAACATGTAACCTTAAAAGAATTTTATCAGCAAACATTTACTCCACAAATGTTTATGGAAATTAACGCTTTGCCTACCTTCTGTGTTTTCATTAAACTGTTTAAATTCTGGTATGTCGGGGAACAACAAAAAAATAAAATTGAAAAAGAAAAACTGAGCGCTGAACTTGAATTATTGAAGGCGCAACTGTATCCACACTTTCTCTTCAACACTTTGAATAATCTGTATTCGCTGGTTTATGAAAAATCAGACAAGGCGCCTAAAATGCTGATGCGTTTATCAGGCCTGTTAAGTTATGTATTGTACGAATGCAAAGTCAATGAAGTTTTATTGACGAAAGAAATCAGCATTATTAAAGATTATGTAGCGCTTGAAAAAGAAAGGTATGACGAACGTTTGGATATTTCATTAAATTTTTCAGGAGATATTGATGATAAAATGATTGCTCCGATGTTGTTTCAGCCGTTTATTGAAAATGCGTTTAAGCATGGTACAGCAGAACAAATTGGAAAAGTGTGGATGAGCATTGATTTGTCTGTTAAAAAAAATCAATTGTATTTTAAGGTGATTAACAGTTGCAATAATAATCCTGCTGAAACTCCCGAAAGACACGGTGTTGGAATTGAAAATGTAAAAAAAAGATTGGAATTGCTTTATCCCGGAAGGTTTGAATTACAAAACGGGATTGAAGATGATGTATACATTGTATCGCTTTCACTTGAATTGAAAGCGATGGAAATAAAAGAAACTTTTGTGAATATACCTGTATTGAAACATGCATTATGAATATCCGGTGTTTAATAATAGATGACGAGCCGCTTGCAGTAAGACTGATAAGCTCGTACGTTCAACAGGTTCCCGTGCTCGAAATTGTCGCGGTATGTAATAATGCGATTGAGGCATTTAGAATTTTAGGAGAACAAAAAATCGATTTAATGTTTCTCGATATAAAAATGCCAAAACTAATCGGTACTGATTTTCTTCGTAGCATTTCAAATCCGCCCAAAGTGATTTTTATTACCGCCTTTCGCGACTATGCACTGGATGGATATGAATTGGATATAGTAGATTATTTGATGAAGCCGGTTTCCTTTGCCCGTTTTATGAAGGCCGTTTCTAAAGTAACCAAACTAATTTCTATTGATAATAATTTTTCAACATTAAACACAGAACATAAAGACAACGAAAATTCCTTTTTGTATTTTAAGATTAATAAGGAAATGCAAAAAGTGTTGCTGCACGAAATTCTTTTTATTGAAAGCAACAAAGAATATGTAAAACTGTTTCTTGAAAATGGAAAAAAAATTTTAGTGAAGCAAAGTATCAGTTCGTTGCAAAAATTACTTTCGCCACACAGGTTTCTCCGCATTCATCGCTCTTATATTATTACTATTGAAAAAATTTATTCGTATAATTCGACCTATATTACTATTGGTAATCACAAAATCCCAATCGGAAGATTATATAAAAATGAAGTAGAAAGAGTTTTGAAACATTGAACTGAGAAAGAGTGCCGCTTGTACTATTAATATGTTTTAATTGAATTACTCCTAATTGTGATACTCAAAAAAAGCCTGGTATAGCGCAAGCGTCCCGCTTGTGCCGTGTTTGATAATGAAAAATAAATAATAAATAAAAAAAATATAAGTAATAAATAAAAATTGTATGCGAATAGTCGGAGATAAAATTTTTTCAGGAGTAAGTTATCCAGACTTTAACTATTGTAAAGGCACAAGCGAGACGCTTGCGCCATTGGGGTAAAGGGTGCATTTCAAATTGTCGCACCTAAGCGGCAGATTTCGTGCCTCAGCGGGAGCCGGGTTTTCATAGTATGGCTTTGTGCCTGGCATGAAACTCCGATGGTTTCTTCACTTACATCGGGGTTTCCGATGAACTTTCTTTTAAACCATATGACTCTCCAACGGTAAACCCCGATTGGACGCTAAATTTTTTCATGCTAATTGATTTTAAATGTTAAGTCTCATCTGTTTAATGAGAATGCTAAATTGAAATATAAAGCCATTCCCGTCAACCCCACTAATGGGGTATAATAAAAATGGAACATTATTCGTTGCTGTCGAAAATGCCCGTAAACAGGGCATTATATGGAATTGCTTTCTGCAAAACTTTTTTTTAAACACACCTCGGCGATATAAAGTTATTCACATTTATTGCGGGCAAAAGGCCTGTAACCGGCTTTCCCCAACCGCTTCATTGGCATAAAATCGCAAAAATCACGGTGAGAAATGGCCATAGTATGGGTATACAATGACCATAGTATGGGTATGCAACGACCATAGTATGGTTGTATGATGACCGTTGTATATGCTTCTTTATGCGGGCTAAGGAGAGCAAGAGAAATATGCGACAGCGATAGCAGTGCTACCGTTAATGGTTATTCGATTAATGAAAAAAATGGTATATCAAAGATAATTGCGGATTGGATTGTACTAACGATAATACAAAAAATATATTACTAAATAATTGATTATCAAATACAATTTTTTTGTATTATTGCGCATTATATCATAAATGAACGTTTGGCGGTGATTTTTTAAAAACCTACTTATGAGAAAACAGATATTGACAGCTTTTGCTTTATCCATGGTGACACTATCTTTTGGACAAAGCACTTTCAAAAAGAATGACATTTATTTAGAAGCAGGTGGTAACGGACTTTTCGGTTCTGTTAACTACTAGAAACAACTAACGAAAAAACCTGGACTTGGAGTAAGAATTGGTGTGGGCTTCTACTCTGAAAACGCTTTTTATTTGACAATTCCTGTAGGCATTAATTATTTGTTCAAACTAAAAAATGAAAAGTCATTCATTGACGCAGGACTTGGCGCTACCTGGACAAGGGTAGACGGTACATTGTTCGGTGACAGCAAAAATTCCAATGGTGACCATTTCGTGAACTTCGTTCCAAGCATCGGTTACAGGAGACACACCGCAAGTGACGTAATGTGGCGTATTAGTGTGACACCTGTTGCAAACAAGTATGGACTTGTGCCCTGGATTGGAGCTTCAATTGGAAAAAGATTTTAGTGGAGCGACGAAACCACCGCTAACATTCGCATCCAATAGCAGGGCTGACGTGCATTTCATCAGCTTTTGGTTCGCTATTGTGCTGTGGTTCCGGCTGAAAATTTTTTGCTCGGCTTTTGTACAAATTCTGTATTTTAGTTCTGCATTCAGCTGATCCCGATAATTATAGGGAGCTAAAGGAGAAATGAATATCCTGTCGATGAATGGCCATTAATCAAAGTAAAATGTTGCGCTATGCCGACAGACGAAGAAAGAAAGAGGAACTAAACAAATTTGAAAAAAAACAATTTCAGAAATTTGGCAGCATTAGAAAAATGCTGCCGATTTATAGAATGATAAACAAAAGCGAAATAGAAGTTAAAACTATCAATGAATTCTATTGCATTCATTGATACGGAGGTTGATCCTAATAGCGGAAAAGTTCTTGACATTGGAAGTGTCAAGGACAACGGTGCTTCTTTCCATAAAGCTTCGGTTGCAGACTTTATACAGTTTCTCAATGGAACAGAATTCGTCTGCGGACACAATATTTTCAATCACGACATCAAATACATCGGGAAAGCACTCATTAGTGCAGGAATTAATTCATCAAACATCATTGATACACTATTTCTTTCGCCTTTGCTTTTCCCGACAAGGCCGTATCATTCATTACTCAAAGACGACAAACTTCAAACAGAAGACACAAATAATCCGTTAAACGATTCAATCAAAGCAAAAGATTTGTTTTATGATGAAATTACTACTTTCAAGCAAACAGACGACACACTCAAACAAATTTTTTATTTGCTATTAAACGACAAAAAAGAGTTCCATTCTTTTTTCCGATACATCGCATACAATAGCACAAGTACACACATTGAAAAACTAATTCGTGAAAAATTCAAAAACGAAATTTGCGAACAGGTTGATTTATTAAAAATCATTTCAGAAAAACCAATAGAACTTGCTTACTGTTTATCGCTGATACATTCTTTCGTTCAATTTAAGAAAATACATTCTATAACGCCACCGTGGGTTTTAAGAAATTATCCCGAAGTTGAACGGATAATGTTTCGTTTGAGAAACAATCCTTGTGTGAGTGGTTGTGAATATTGCAACAACCATTTAGATGCTCACAAAGGGCTTCAACGATTTTTTGGTTTTGATTCTTACAGAAGTTACGGAGGTGAACCATTACAAGAAAAAGCTGTAAAAGCAGCTATAAACAACAAATCTATACTTGCAATTTTTCCTACAGGTGGAGGAAAATCAATCACGTTTCAGGTTCCTGCTTTAATGAGCGGAGAAACTTCAAAAGGTTTGACGATAGTGATTTCGCCTTTACAATCGCTAATGAAAGACCAGGTGGATAATCTTGAAAAAGCCGGAATTACAGATGCCGTTACCATAAACGGTTTGCTCGACCCGATTGAACGGGCAAAATCTTTTGAAAGAGTTGAAGATGGTTCGGCTTCTATTCTTTACATTTCGCCAGAATCTCTTCGCTCAAAAACGATTGAAAAATTAGTTTTAGGAAGAAAAATTACACGTTTTGTGATTGACGAGGCGCACTGTTTTTCTTCGTGGGGGCAAGATTTCAGAGTTGATTATTTATACATCGGAGATTTTATCAAATCAATTCAGGAAAAGAAAAATCTTGAAGACGGCATTCCTATTTCGTGTTTCACAGCAACGGCAAAACAAAAAGTAATTGAAGACATTTGTGATTACTTTAGAGAAAAACTTTCGCTTAATCTTGAATTGTTCACTTCATTAGCATCACGAACCAATTTGCAATACAATGTATTTGAAAAATCAGATGAAGAAGAAAAATACCAGGCAGCGAGAGATTTGATTGAAGAAAAAAATTGTCCGACTATCATTTATGTTTCACGCACAAGAAAAGCCTATGCACTTGCAGAACGCTTAAAAGAAGACGGGTACAGCGCAAAACCATATCACGGAAAAATGGAAAAGCAGGAAAAATCTGAAAACCAAGATTCTTTTATCAATGGAGAAACTCAAATAATGGTGGCTACTTCTGCTTTCGGAATGGGCGTTGACAAAAAGGATGTCGGAATGGTTATTCACTACGAGATTTCCGATTCACTTGAAAACTACATTCAGGAAGCAGGGCGAGCAGGACGGGATGAAAATATTACGGCAGATTGTTTTGTGTTGTTTAACGAAGAAGATTTAAGCAAACACTTTATTCTTTTAAATCAAACCAAACTTTCCATTAAAGAAATTCAACAAGTTTGGAAAGCAATAAAAGAAATCACAAGATTCCGTTCAACGGTTTCAAATTCTGCTTTAGAAATTGCTCGAAAAGCTGGTTGGGACGACAATGTTGTTGAAATCGAAACACGGGTAACAACAGCCATTGCAGCATTAGAAAACGCAGGATATTTGAAACGAGGACAAAATATGCCACGAATTTTTGCGAACAGTATTCTTTCAAAAAATGCGCAAGAAGCCATTGACAAAATCATTGCTTCGGAAAGATTTGTTGGAAACCAAAAAGAAAAAGCTGTGCGAATTATCAAAAAGCTTTTTTCAAGTAAGAGTAGAAAACTATCAAGCGATGAAAGTGCAGAATCAAGAGTTGATTATATCAGCGACCATTTGGGAATTGTAAAAGAGGAAGTAATAAATATTGTTAATCTTTTGCGTGAAGAAAAAATCTTGGCAGATGCAAAAGATTTGACTGCGTTTATCAAAAAGGGAGAAAATAAGAATCGTTCGTTCAATATAGTTGACACATTCAGTAAAATTGAGAATTTTTTACTTCCACTTTTCGAAGAGCAAGAAAAAGTATTTCACATAAAAGAACTTAACGAAAAAGCAGAAGAAAAAGGACTTGAAGATATAAGTACCAACAATATTAAAATCATTCTCAATTTTTGGGCAATTAAAAATTGGATTAAGCGGAAAGGTTTAGAAACAAGAAACCACGTTGCAGTTCTTTCATTACAACCAAAAGAATTGTTGAAAGAAAAATTAGATAAACGACACGCTTTAGCAAAATTCATTGTTGAATATCTTTATGAAAAATGCAAAGTGAATGTATTGGAAAATAATCCTGTAAAAGAAGAAGTATTAGTTGAATTTTCGGTTCAGGAATTAAAATCTGCGTATGAGAAAAATTCAAGTTTATTTAAAGTAAACATCAATCTTTACGATATAGAAGACACACTTTTTTATTTGTCAAGAATTGAAGCACTTAAAATTGAAGGCGGTTTTCTAGTTGTTTATAATCGTTTGACCATCGAACGAACAGAGCAAGACAATAAAAAAAAGTACACAAAAGACGATTATCAAAAACTGAATCAGTTTTACGAAAACAAAGTTCAGCAAATTCATATCGTTGGCGAATATGCCAAGAAAATGATTACTGACTACAAAAATGCTTTGCAGTTTGTAGAAGATTATTTTCAGTTAAACTACTCTTCGTTTCTCAACAAATATTTTAAAGGCAGCAGACAAAACGAAATCAAAAGAAATATTACCCCTGCCAAATTCAAACAACTTTTTGGGGAACTTTCACCAACACAATTAAAAATCATAAACGAAAACGAAACGAAACATATTGTAGTTGCTGCTGGCCCAGGAAGTGGAAAAACAAGGGTACTAGTACACAAATTGGCTTCATTGCTTTTAATGGAAGATGTGAAGCACGAACAGTTGCTGATGATTACTTTTTCAAGAGCAGCAGCAACCGAATTTAAAAAGCGTTTACTTAAACTTATTGGAAATGCAGCAAATTACATTGAAATAAAAACTTTCCATTCTTACTGTTTTGATTTATTGGGCAAAGTGGGCAATTTAGAAAAATCAGATGAAATCCTAAAAAAAACAATTCATAAAATAAAAAACAAAGAAGTTGAAGCGAGCCGAATAACAAAAACCGTTTTAGTAATTGACGAAGCACAAGACATGGACAAAGATGAGTTTGGTTTGATAAGTGTTTTAATGGAACAAAATGAGGAAATGAGAGTGATTGCAGTTGGCGATGATGACCAAAATATTTATGAATTTCGTGGAGCAAGTTCAAAACACCTTGAACAATTCATTCGTGAAAACAAAGCAATCAAACACGAATTAGTTGAGAATTACAGAAGCAAAAGTAACCTTGTTGATTTTTCAAATCAATTTGTTAAACGTATTTCTTACCGACTAAAACAAACTCCAATCATTGCAAAACAAAACGATAACGGTCATATTAAAATTGTATGTTATCAAAGCGGAAACCTCATCCATCCACTTGTGCAAGATATTCTTACAACAGGGCTTTCGGGAACAACTTGTGTTTTGACAAAAACAAATGATGAAGCATTACAAATTACAGGTTTACTTTTAAAAAATAACATTCAGACAAAATTGATTCAATCAAATGATGGTTTTAATTTATACAACCTGAACGAGGTCAGGTATTTTTTAAGTCATTTGAATTTAACAGACGACATTTATATAATCAGTGATGAAATTTGGTTAAATGCAAAACAAGAAGTTGTAAACAAATATCGCCACAGCACTAAATTAGAAATTTTAGGAAACATCATAAAAGAATTTGAAGCGTCAAATCCTAAAAAGAAATACAAATCCGACTTAGAAGTTTTTATTCGTGAATCTAAACTTGAGGATTTCTATAACGAAAATGGAGAAACCATTTTTGTATCAACAATTCACAAAGCGAAGGGGAAAGAGTTTGACAATGTATTCCTAATGCTTGAAAACTTCAATCACACAACAGATGAAGCAAAACGACTTTTGTATGTTGCAATGACAAGAGCCAAAACGAACCTGACAATTCATCTAAACTCAAACTTTCTTGATAACTTCACAGCTGACAATTTAGAACGAATTGAAAACAAAGAAATGCATTTGCAACCGAACGAATTAGCAATGCATTTGTCTTTAAAAGACGTTTGGCTTGACTATTTCATAACCCGACAACACTTGGTTTATCAACTCAAAAGCGGAGACCGCTTAACAATAAAGGGCGATGAATGTTTGGACGACAAAGGAAAATCCGTCTTAAAATTCTCAAAGCAGTTTGTTGGACAAATTGAGGCCATGAAAGCAAAAAACTATGAATTGAAAAGTGCCAAGGTGAATTTCATAGTTTATTGGAAAAAAGAAGACAGCGAACTTGAAGTAAAAATTATCTTACCCGAATTATATTTTGAAAGAATAAATAACGAATAAGAAATTCCAATGTCTTATCCTAAAATAAGTGACAAATAAAATTTTAAAAAAAGTTGGACTACAATTTATAGAGACATTTAACCTTGACGGTGTTAAACACAATTGGTATAAAATCGATAGACACCAATATGAAAGCAAAAAACAGAACCTATAACTTGAACTGAGTAAACCCCTGGTACTGTTTCTTAAACAGTGTAAGTCTTTAAAACTCCGGAGTAGCCCAGCGTTTTAAAGACTTAATATTTATTGTTTAATCACAGTTTTTGTCATTCTATTTTTTTAACTGAATTATTTTGAAGTTACAACAAATGTTATGGGTTGTATTCTATAAGATGTTACTAAATGCCCATTTTGCCGGGCCGGAATCCATTTGGGGCCGGTTTTAATTATTCTTATACATTCGGCTGCAGTTTTTGAGCCTATATGGTTATTGGTTACTACATCTGATATAGTACCCGATCTATCTACAATAAATCTTACATTAACCGTATAGGTACCCTCAGCCCATCCTTCTTGTGCCGGTGTTATTGCATTCAAATTCCTTCTTAAATAATCTGCCCAGGCTCCATTACCTCCGGGAAACTGTGCTTCTTGTTCTACTTTAATAAATACCTTGTCATCTTTTACAGGAGTAGTATCGGCAGCATCCTTTAAAACTATTTCTATCACACCATTGCTGGCCTTGCTGCCATATTTGGCTGTGGCCGCTTCTCCTTTTATTACGTTTATTTGTTGAATGTTATTTGGGGGGATTGCGCTTATCTCCTCTTTTGTTTTTTCTACTCCATTTACTTCATACAAGGTTATGTTATTAATGGGGGTTTTGTTTTTCTCCTCTTCTGATTTTGCAAAGATGATAGAGTCTGAAACAATAACCGGATCATCAGCTACATTATCAATTATTTTAGCATCATCTAATTCCATCACACCATTCCTGGCCTTATCGCCATATTTTGCAATCATTTTTGCATTGTTTTTTCCATAAATTCTTCCAATACTGCAGGTGATCTTTTTTCCCTTAATTTCTGAGGGCGCATACTCTCTTCCGTTAATAATGTATAACAACTGGTTTACATTTTTAGTGGAATTGTTTAAGCTAATACTAACATTTTTTATAAAGGTTGGGTTGGTATTGGTATCTGGCAATTGATTGGTTACCGGAGATTCTATTTTGGTAGTTGTAGTATTTTCAGATTCATTATTTTTTATTGAAATATAATTTTCTATTCCATTCAATACGTTTATGGCAAACTGGTTTTGACCTTCGTTACTTTTTAAATAGTTAAGGTCTAATTTGTTTGATAAAAACCCAGCATGTATCAATACCGATGGAAAAGTATTTGACTGCAATACCCAAATGCCCATTTGTCTTTGCTCAGGGTTAGATGCTACCTGCAAGCCATAATGCTGCTGAAAGGCGCTTAACAAAGCTGAAGCAAGCACCCTGCTTTGGCTACTATTTTCAAAATTATTTTTTGAAATTGTAACTGCTAATCCTGAATTCTTTTCTTTATCAGTAGTGGGGGATACATCTCCATGTACTGTTATAAAAAGGTCTGCATTGTATGCCTTTGCAATATTTGCTTTATCCCTTGGATTTTGATAAATATCAGTTTCTCTTGTCAAAATTATTTTGATATTCTCATCTGTATTTAGTTCTTTAATTTTTTTTGCCAATGCAAGGTTTATATCTTTCTCTGCTGAGCCATCTATTGCAGTAGCTCCGGCATCCATGCCGCCATGCCCTGCATCTATTACCACTATAATGGGTTTGTGTTTAAGTATGGCAACGTTAGGGGTATTTTTTGCTTTTAAAGAAAAAGCGGCAAATACTATAAAAGCCAATGGCAATACCAATAAACGGCTTATATAGTTTACTTTTTTGTTGTTGTTTTTTGTAAGCATAGCTAATCTTCTTTTAATAGGTGAATAAAAAAAATTATTGGCAATTTCAAAATGGTGCCCGGGGTAGGTAGCTTGCAGTATCATTGCAGCAAAGGCAGATGTGTCGCCATCTTCTACAGCTTTTTTATCTGCTAAAAATTCATGAATGATGTTTAATTCTTTCCTGATAAGCCAATACACCGGGTTGCACCAAAATACAGTCATAATAATATTTAAGAATAGTTTATCCTGGCTGTGTTTGTCACGTATATGGGCTATCTCATGTTTTAAGATGCGTTGTCCATTACTACTGTCTATATCAATTGCATTGTTCCAAAAAATATTTTTAAAGAACGAAAATGGTGTACTCTTGTCATTGGTATTGATGATATCAACGCCATCAAAATGCTGTACCGGGTTGCTCTTTTTGAGCATGTAAATTTTTAACAACGACCTTACTAAAAGAAAAGCAAA
The DNA here is from genome assembly GCA_018268135.1 of Bacteroidota bacterium. GTDB lineage: Bacteria > Bacteroidota > Bacteroidia > Chitinophagales > Chitinophagaceae > Ferruginibacter. The sequence continues at coordinate 6,162 of JAFDXD010000076.1, read as the reverse complement.
AAAAGTACTTACACTTATAAAAAGTATCAGCATAATTTGCTCTTTGCTAAAATATTGCTGATGCGCCTGTATCACAACTTCATCCATATACTCATCGCTGCCATTTACAAGTTGCAATAAATGTATTACGCCGGTTTTAGTAGTTACAGCAGAATGATAAAAATTAAATTTTAATAGTGGCAGCACCAATGATAATACTACGGTAGCCAGCAGGTAAAACCTGTTGTAAATATGAAATATTTTATTTCTTAGAAAAAACCAATAATAACCAAATAAAATAGCCGAGCAAATAATTACTTTTAATGTATAATAGGCTAATGGTAACATAGTTTTTAGTTTAAGTGGTTGTTTGTAAATGAAAGATTACATTATTTTTTCTTCAACTTTTTCAAAAGCTCTTCCAGCTCTTTTACACTCAAATTTTTTTCTGCTACCATAAAAGAAACGGCATTACTAAAGCTCCCTTCAAAGTACCCTTTTACCAGGTACTTCATAGAGTTTTTGCTGTAAGTTTCTTTTGAAATAAGGGGATAATACTGATGTGTACGCCCAAAAATGGTAATACCTACAAATTCTTTTTCTACCAGTATTTTAATGATGGTTGCCACTGTATTACTATGTGGCCGGGGCAAGGGTAGGGCTTCTAAAATTTCCCGTAAAAATGCTTTGTCTAGTTTCCAAAGCACTTGCATTATTTGTTCTTCTGCTTTAGTTAATTGCTTCATCTTTTTTAATTTGATGAAGTAAAACTAAGTAATTAGTTTTATAACTAATAAATTAGTTATCCACAATTCCTGCCATTTTTTACCTGTTGCTTAGCGGGTGCTTACAATATCAATGGCTTTTTGTTGATCTTTAGATTCATACAGGTACCTTACCGTGTAAGGGGTAGAGAGGTCTTTTTTTAACTTAAATGGAATTTTTACGGTATAACTTACTGTGCTGCTTTCTAAGGTGCCTTTTACCTGTTTTAAAAATCGCTCAGCAGAAACTATGTTTTTGCCATTTTTATCAGTTATCCAAAAGCTGTTTTTGCCATTTAATATTTCAGCCATATTAGTTCCGATTATACCGCTCATGTCAATACTCAAATAAGCGGTTTTGGGAGATACTCTAATTGTGGTATCCACAGATACTATTATTGCATTGCTTATTTTTAAGCCTTTACTATAACCCGATGCGCCTGCTGTAATTTGTAATTTGGCGGCAGATTTTACATTTGCAATTGGCGCCGGTTGCGGCTCTAAAGAGCTTTGAGCATTTATGTTGATGCTTACCAGTAAAGTAATTGCAAGGCTCCATAGTTTTATTTTATTCATCGGAAATAAGTATTTTAATTTTCAGTATTACAGAAAAAATCATTTCCATAACGAATTTTTGATGCAGAATGTTATAAGTTTTTTAACAAGTTGATAAAATAATTATTTTACTACTCATCATCAATCTGTTAAATTTGCTGCAAATGTTTATTCACATAGTTTTTACCGGATTAATCTAAACTAAACCCATGTCTCAAGCCATTATTGATTTAAAGAATGTAAATATTTATCAGGGTAGCAGCCTTGTATTAAGCGATGTAAATATCTCAGTAGATAAGGGTGAATTTGTGTACCTGGTGGGCAAAACCGGCACCGGCAAAAGCAGCCTGCTTAAAACCATGTATGGCGATTTAGATTTAAAAGAAGGCGAAGGTTGGGTTGCCGGGTATAATCTAAAAGATTTAACCTGGAAAACAGTACCCTTTCTACGACGCAACCTGGGTGTGGTATTTCAGGATTTTCAATTGCTTACAGATCGCAATGTAAATGACAACCTCAAATTTGTATTAAAAGCTACCGGCTGGAAAGATGAAAAATTAATGGATGAAAAAATAGCCGATGTATTAGATAAAGTAAATCTTAAAACCAAGGGTTTTAAAATGCCTTTTGAGTTGAGCGGTGGCGAGCAACAAAGAATAGACATTGCAAGGGCTTTGCTTAATTCGCCCAAGCTCATACTGGCTGATGAGCCTACCGGAAACCTCGACCCCGAAACCAGCGATGATATTATGCAATTACTCTTTCATATTTGCAAAGACTATAATACTGCAATTGTAATGGCCACTCATGATTATGTTGTTATCAATAAATTTCCGGCCCGAACTATTAAGACAGAAGGCAATAAAGTATGGGATAATGCTAGTATAGCAAGCCTATAAGCGCTTTTGTTTGTATTGATTGATGATATAGCGGGCTAAGTGTTTCTTTTCTTTTGCTAATATCTGTTTCAGAAAAATTTTGTTCAAATAATTTTTGCACCTGTAGTTTAAAATCTTCTGCAGTTGCAGCTATGGTACATACCGTTGCAAGCTCGGTACCGGCTACCGCAGACATATTTACCATACAATGCCTCCCGTTAAATAGCGCATTCAATAATTTTAATTTTACTCCGGTACTATTAAATGATGGTAAAATATTTATTTGGGCACCTGTTATCAGGGCTTGCATTGCTGCATCATCCGGGGTATTTATTAAGGTAATATTTGAATATTTTTCAACTATTTTTTCTAATTTTTTTGTAGGAGCCTTCCCTGCAATAATCAGTGGTACAGGCAGTAGCTTAAATACATTTTCTATCAGCCAGATAGCAGCCATTTCATTTTCTATTACAGATAAGTTACCGTGATACAGGCAGTATTTGCCTTTTCCGGCGCTTATATTCACTGCTTTCCAGGGCAAAAACACAGGTATCAGATTCACCTGCTTTGCCAAAAAAACTTTTTCATAATATTCCTTATCTTCTTTGTTCAATGCAGCAAATACCGCCTGGGAACTGATGGCTTTTTCATACATTTTTAAAAGTGTACTTTCTCTTTTGAAAAAACTTTTTTTCAAAAAAGAGTTTTCGGCATCGGCAAGCGATGCGTAATATTTGTGCTCTACATTATGCAGCCTTACTACTTTTATCCTGTTTTTCAGTTGTATGTTTCTTAAAAAACCGGTGCAATGTATCCCTTCCATTAATATGGGGTAATCATCCTGCAGCAACCTTGCAAGTAGTTGCTTATCTACCCTTGATTGTACAATGTAGGGCACATTTCCGGGCATTGATTTTTTTCTTTTATAATAGTACACAGCCACACAATATTTATTCAATTCATTTTGCGGAAGCCTTGCCTTGGTAAAGCAATGCAGATGTATTTTAATACCTGCTTCATACAAAGCAACCAGTTTATAAAATACGTCAATTACACCACCATAATCAGCAGGGTAGGGTACATCAAAACTTATTATGTGTAAATGTTTATCCAAAAATATTTTTATAAAAGTCAAGCAATTTTATTTCCTCCTGTTGCCAGTTTAAGATAGTGGCTGCTTTTTTGCAATTGTTACATATTGCCTGCCACTCCTGCTCATTATGCAATAATTCATTTAGTTTGTCAGCAATATTTTCGGGGCTTAAATCATCAATCAAAATGCCCACTTTATATTCATCATTTATTTCTTTATACACCGGGTAGTTTACACAAAGCTGTGGTACCGCTGCTTGTATATAATCAAAAAATCTGTTGGCAAGCGAAAAATAATTACTCAACCCCTTGTTTTCAAACAATGTAATACCAATATAAGCTTTTGCAGTAAAGCTTTTGAGCATTTCAGGAGCAATCATCCCTTTAAACAATACTTTATCCTGCACCCCGTATTTTTCTGCAAGCTGCTGCGCCTGATGCATAAAGTTGCCATTACCACATATCAACAATGGCACATCTACCTTTTGCATGGCAGGTATCAGCGTTTCAAAACTACGGCCCTCATTTACAGCACCCTGGTATAAAATATATTTCTCCTTTTCCTGTATTTGCATCGCATTATCATAAGAGGCAATATTTCTTATAACAGCATAATTTTTACCATACATTTTTAAAAACTCATCAGCTATAGGTTTATTCACCGTATAGCCATTATCAAAGTGTGGTACAGTTTTTCGCTCTATCCATTTCCATATTTTATAAATTTTGGGCCTGCTTACTATCTCTTTCATTTCACAAAAAAGCTCATGAGCATCATAAATCCTGGTCACGCTTTTTATTTTTGAAATACAATACACCGGCACAATGGTATCTAAATCTATGGCACAAAGAGCATCCATTTTTTTAAAGAGTAAATAAAAAAACAACCTAAGGTTATACTCCGCATAAAAAAATTTACCTTTTTCAAAAAAACATTTTAATCTTTTCTGCAAAAATGGCTGCTCTGTTAATTGTACAGAAGCAGATAGTTTTCTGCCCACCAACTCTACCCGGTAGCCCGCTTTGGCAAGCGATGTACAAATGCGAATCATCCGCTGATCGTACGTAAGGTCTGTAGTTACAGTAAATATAATAGTGGGCAAATGATTTTATTTTTCTCTAACAAATAAAAGCAAATTATTTCAGTGCTGCATCAGCATATATTTTCTCAATAATTTCCACGGTTTTCATCCCATCCATAGCGCTTGCAAATTCATAGCCCGGCTGCTCTATAGCCTTCACCAGGTTTTCATATACTTTATCGTGGTTACTCATGCTCCCCTGGTAATATCCATATCCATTGGCAGGGTTGCCCGCTGCAAGGTTTTCTATTTTTACTCCCTCTATACAATTGTATTCCATCTCATTCAAATACTGGCCACCAATTTTTACGGTTCCTTTATCGCCAAATATGGCAAAAGAGCCTTCCATATTTTTCCGGTAACTATTTACCGTATAGTTCAATGTTCCAATAGCTCCGCTCAGCATCTCCAATATTACCATCCCCGTATCTTCAATTTCAATTAATGGATGTTTATAATTTCGGATAACAGATTTCACTTGTTTTACATCGCCAAGCATCCAGTACAGCAAATCTATAAAATGGCTAAACTGTGTAAACAAACTACCCCCATCAAGTTTTTTAGTGCCTTTCCAACTGTCAAAATAATATTCGTGTGGCCTGTTCCAAAAACAATTTATTTGAAAAGAAAGTATATTGCCCAGGCTGCCATTTTCTAATAATTTCTTTACAGCCATTACCGGTGGGTTGTAGCGGTTTTGCTTTACCACAAATAATTTTCTGTCATTTTTTGTAGCAGCTTCCATCATTTTTTTGGCATCATGGGTAGATATGGCCAGGGGTTTTTCGCAAAGTACATGTTTTTGAGCCTGCAGGCAGGCAATGGCATGTGTAGCATGCAGGCCATTAGGGCTACAAATGCTTACAATATTAACCTCAGGCTCATTGGCTAATAATTCTTCAGCCGAAGTATAAACAGCAGCTCCATATATTTTGCCCAGCTCTTTAGCATTTTCGGGTACAATGTCGCATACCGCCAGCAGTTTACCCACTTTGTCAATCTGCTCAGCATGGCGCCGGGCTATACGGCCACATCCAATTATTGCAAATGTTGGTTTCATACTGTAAAGTTACGGGTTATAAAAAGTTGTAACAAAGTGGGCTGTCAGCAGCAAATATTAATCAGCCAATATGCGGCTATTCGTTTTTACTCCGGCGCAAAGCCATCGCTCCAAAATCCTCACCGGGGTAATCACTTCTATCCGCCAGCCATTAAGCAGTATAACCTGCCCGGGCTTTTATACTTCTTACCGGTTGCTGTCCTCAGCAACCGGAACTTTTTAAATTCTAATTCGCCAAAAAAGTTTACAGTTAAAATAATAGGATTAGGCAGCATGAGTACCAAACAAATTTTCGAGGTTTGGGCTCCGGCCTCATAAAAAAAGCGTTAAGAAAATTTGAATGGCAGCCGTTGAAAAATAAAATTAATGCTGAAAAAGCAGAATATTTCTTACCGGTTGCTGTCCTCAGCAACCGGAACTTTATTTACTCTAATTCGCCAAAAAAAGTATACAGTTAAAATAATAGGATTAGGCAGCATGAGTACCAAACAAATTTTCGAGGCTTGAGGCTCCGGCCTCATAAAAAAAGCGTTAAGAAAATTTGGATGGCAGCCGTTAAAAAATAAAATTAATGCTGAAAAGGCAGAATATTGCAGTTTGCCGGTAAGTCGCACTAAAGCCGGGATATAATCTACCGCCCGAGCTAATTTTATTTTAGGCAGACATTCAAATTTTTAGCTTTTTTTATGCAGCCTTGATTTTTTTGTTACTTTTTGTATCAAGACAAAAAGTAAATAAAGAGAAACCTAATA
>JAFDXD010000075.1 GCA_018268135.1 Bacteroidota bacterium | reverse complement strand
TTATGTTCCTGATGTTACACCCCCTGTTTTACAATCTGCCACAGTAACCTCTGTAAACAGTTTAGATGTTTTATTTAATGAAGCCCTCGATGCAGCCAGCGCTACATCATTTGCAAACTATGTAGTCAATAATTCCATCGGCTCTCCCGCTACCGTTATTCAAGACGGGGCAAATAAAGCTTTGGTACATTTAACCTTTGCCGGCAATTTTGCCGATGGGGTAGTAAACCAGCTTACAGTTAATAATGTAAAAGACCTGGCCGGAAATGCTATTACAAACGGAACTACTACATTTACTTATTTTGCTCCTTATGTGGCCAAGCCTTATGATGTAGTAATAGATGAAATAATGGCTGATGAAACCCCCGCAGTAGGCCTGCCCGAAAGAGAGTGGATTGAATTAAAAAATACTACCACAAAATCTATTAACCTGCAAGGATGGCGCATAAAAGACGCTACCGGCCAAAGTGGCCCATTTCCATCATTTGTATTGGCGCCGGGGGCTTTTGTAATTGTTTGCTCCAGCTCTGCAGTTGCAGATATGTCTGCATTTGGTGCAACCCTTGCTCCTACATCATTTCCATCTTTAAACAATACCGGCGAGCCTCTTACCCTCGTAAACGAAACCGGTAAAATAATACATGCATTAAGCTATACTCTCAATTGGTATCACGATGCAAACAAGCAGGATGGCGGCTGGTCATTAGAGATGATTAATACCAATAGCCCTTGTACAGGTGGCGATAACTGGCATGCAAGCGTAGATACAAAGGGGGGAACGCCGGGCAGTATAAATTCTGTAAATGGCGGCACAGCAGATGTTACAGGCCCCAAAATATTAAACGCCACAATCACTGATGCTACACATATAGTTTTAAATTTTGACGAAACCATCGACAGCCTCAAAGCTGCCACCATTACTAATTATGCCATTACTAACGGTATAAGTGTAAACGCTGCTACTACTGTAGGCCCATTGTTTACATCTGTAAATATTACCCTGTCGGCGCCTTTACAAACCGGCACAGAATATCTACTTACAGCTACGGGGCTTACAGACTGCCTGGGCAATGCTATTGGCAGCTTTAATACTGCCACATTGTTTTTGCCTACTCCTGCAGCCAGGTACGATTTGGTGGTAAATGAAATATTGTATAATCCAAAGCCTTCCATTAATGCTCAGCCTGCCGGAGTAGATTATGTAGAAATTTATAATCGCAGTAAAAAAATTATTGACCTGAGTAAAATATATTTAGCACACAGAAACAGTACTACAGGGGCTATTGAAAGCCTTGTACAGGTAAGCCCCGCCAGATTGATGCGGCCACAAACTTTTATAGTGGTAACCACCAGCCCGGATATAGTGAGAAGAGATTATGTAGTAGAAGATACGACTGCTTTTGTAAAAGTAAATACAATGCCAACGTATAGCGATGATGAAGGGTATGTAATTATTTGCACAGCAGATACTACAGAAATAGATGAAATTAAGTACACAGATAAATGGCAATTTCCACTTATATCCAATACAGAAGGGGTAGCCTTAGAAAGAATAAATTACGATGATACTTCGATGCTGCAGGCCGAACAGCAAAAAAACTGGCATAGCGCCGCAAGCAGTGTAGGGTATGGAACACCTACTTACAAAAACTCACAATACCGGATAGACGCTGGAGTACAGGGCGAAATAACCGTATCTCCTGATATTTTTAGCCCTGATAATGATGGCCGTGACGATTTTGCTACCATTAATTACAGCTTTCCCGAGCCGGGCTATGTTGCCAATATTACCATTTTTGATGCAAACGGAAGGCCGGTACGTTATTTACAACGCAATGCACTCAATGGTATTAAAGGGTACTACCGCTGGGATGGATTGGGAGATAAAATGCAAACATTGCCGGTAGGTATTTACATCATCTATACTGAGGTATTTAACTTGCAGGGAAAAACCAAGAAATTTAAAAACGTAATAGTATTGGCTCGCAAGCATTAATCAGCTTTAACATCATTATTTTGTTAATAAATATGAAACCACACCTTAACCAATCAATAATAAAATGTTGACCAATTAATTTAGAACTTTGCATAATATAATTCAATAATGGATCAACAGATTTTTCAGACCAATAGTCCTACCAGGTGGCGTAGTTTTAAATGGACAGGCCGTATTGTAGCCACCATCATACTTTTCTTAATAGCTGTGTTGGTACTTGCATTAGTGCGTGGTAATAAACCTAACCTCCCTAACCTTAATGAAAAAGCAAAAGCTTACCAGGCCAAGCTCGACCCTTCCAATAACTTTACTTTTGAATCGCCCCTCAATAAAAAATATAAAGGCTTTAAAGAATACCTGTGGAAAAAACTAAAAGAAGACTCCATCAACAAAGCCAAAAGCAGGTTTATTAATACATCCTTAATCAGGTCGGCATTTTATACCCCCTGGCAGCCTGCATCCCTTACAGATCTTAAAAAAAATGCTGATAAGCTCAATACCATTTTTCCGGAGTGGTTTTTTATAGATACTACTACCTATAAATTACAAACCCGTATTGACAGTGCCGGTCTTGCCGTAATGCGTCAAAATAAATTAAGCATACAACCCATGCTCGAAAATTTTCATAGCATGGGAGCGGGTACCGGCTATTTTGATGGCAGGCTATTGCACGAGATACTAACCAATACGACTATACGAAAAAATTTGATTCGCCAAATTTCAGATACGCTTAATTATTACAAACTACAAGGCATTAATATTGATTTTGAAGAAATCAACGAAAAATCAAATGAGCCACTTACCCAATTTTTAAAAGAATTATATGAGGCGCTGCACCCTCAAAATTTTTTGGTGAGCATGGATGTGCAGGCAATGAATGACGATTATGATTATGTAAAATTAGGTCAGTATAATGATCATATTATCTTAATGGCTTATGACCAGTCAAACGAAACTACTGCCCCGGGGCCTATCAGTAGCCAAAAATGGATAGAGCAGCAACTGGATTGGTTAGACGACAGGGTAGATGATTCAAAAATAATTTTAGGAGTAGCAGGCTTTGGCCGTGACTGGACAAAAAATGATGAAGGAAAAAAAACTGCTGATGGGGTAAATTATTCTGACATTATTTCAAAAGCTAAACTTTCAAACTCTTCTATCATTTTTGATGATGATAGTTATAACCTGCATTATAGCTACATTGTACCCACATCCGATTCTTCTGATAAAAGAACGCATGAAATTTGGTTTACCGATGCGGCTACAGTTTTTAATGTACTCCGCTTTAATGATGATTATCGTACTGCCGGCACCGCCTTATGGCACCTGGGAAGCGAAGACCCCAGGATTTGGACATTTTATGGAAGAGATTTGAGTACAGCTTCTCTTACCACAAATCCATTTCATTTTTCTCTTTTAAAAGACATGCCACCCGACCCCAATACAAAGCCTACGGCAGAAGGCGAGGGAGAATTACTTAATGTATTATACTCGCCACAAAGCGGAAAAATTAATTTAGAAATAGATAGTAGCGAAATGCTCATAGCAGAGCAAAAATATGTGCAGCTTCCATCAGGATATGTATACGAAAAATTTGGAGAAGATACTACTGCCATGGGGCCGGGGCATAAAATCATTCTTACTTTTGACGATGGCCCCAGTAGTAAATTCACGCCACAAATATTAGACATATTAGAAAGGGAAAAAGTACCTGCTACATTTTTTATTATTGGCATCAATGCAGAAAAAAACATTCCCATTTTGCAGAGGGAATTTAAAGATGGTTATGAAATAGGGAACCATACTTTTACCCATGGCAATATTGCTAAAATGACGCCGGAGCGTGCCGCACTCGAAATGAAAACCACCCGGCTATTGCTTGAGTGTGTAACCGGGCATTCTACCATACTTTTTAGAGCGCCATACAATGCGGATAGTGAGCCTCAAACTTTTGAGGAAATAGAGCCCATTGCCCGAAGCAAAAAAGATAATTACATTACCGTAGGCGAAAGTATTGACCCCAACGACTGGGACCCAGCTATGAATGCCGATAGTATTGTAAATAGAACCATTCGCCAGGCAGAGGCTAATAATGCAAGTATCATTTTGCTGCATGATGCCGGTGGAGATACTAGGCAACCAACAGTAGATGCCTTGCCCCGTATTATTGAATACTTTAAGAAAAGAGGATGCAAGTTTACTACCGTATCAGACCTGTTAGGAAAAAATAAAGATGCCGTAATGCCTCCGGTGAAAAGAAACTGGGTGAACTCCCTCAATTTCTTTTTTGCAGAAGCTACTTATTGGAGCACACAAATTTTATTTGCTTTTTTTATAGTAGGAATATTTTTATCGGTACTACGTATGCTGATAATGGCAGTGTTGGCTGCTATTCAAAAAAGAAGAGAGCACCTGGTGCCTGCATCAAATGAGCAACCAGCGGTAAGTATTATTGTACCTGCTTATAATGAAGAAGTAAATGCTGTAAGAACCATACAAAGCCTTTTGCTGCAGGATTATCCTCATTTGCAGGTAGTTTTTGTTGATGATGGAAGTACTGATAATACTTTTAATAAAGTAACAGAAGCCTTTAAAGACAAAGCCAATGTGCAGGTAGTAACCAAAAAAAATGGAGGAAAAGCTACTGCATTAAATTATGGTATCAATATTTGTACCAGCGATTATGTAGTATGCATTGATGCCGATACACAATTAAAAAGCAATGCTGTAACAGAATTAATGAAGAAGTTTATTTCTACAGATTCTATTACACCGGTAGGAGCTGTAGCAGGAAATGTAAAAGTAGGCAACGAAGTAAATATGATTACTAATTGGCAAAGTATTGAATACATTACTTCTCAAAATTTTGATCGCCGTGCATTTGACCTTTTAAATTGTATAACTGTAGTACCCGGCGCTATTGGCGCTTTTAAAAAAGCAGCTATCAACGAAGCCGGAGGATTTACATCAGATACCCTGGCAGAAGATTGCGACCTTACCATGCGGCTACACCGCAAAGGTTACCAGGTAAGAAATTGCACTTCTGCAATATCCTATACCGAAGCGCCCGAAACCATGAAACAGTTTTTAAAACAACGTTTTCGCTGGAGCTTTGGTGTAATACAATGTTTTTGGAAACACAGAGATGCACTCTTTAACCCACGGTATAAAAATTTTGGAATGGTGGCGCTTCCCAATATTCTAATTTTTCAGGTTATATTACCTTTTCTTGCTCCCTTTGCAGATCTTATATTGGTAATAAGCCTTATAATGGCTGGTATTGGCATCATCCCTTCCAGCTTCGATCAGATAATTTTGTTTTATTTAATTTTTAGTCTGGTAGATATTGCCGGGGCTGCCATTGCATTTAGTTTTGAAAAAGAAAAATACCATAAACTTTTATGGATGATACCTCAGCGATTTGTTTACCGGCAGTTGATGTATTACATTCTTATCAAATCATTTAATAAGGCATTAAAAGGAGAATTACAGGGATGGGGCGCATTAAAACGCACCGGAAATGTAAAGGCAGCCGTATCGGCTTAATATTTTTATTCACTTTATTTATTAATTTTTTTCTTCTTTCATCAAGAAAATACTTCGGTTGATGTAAAATATTTTATGCCGGGTATTTTAGCTGCTTATTTTGTTGCATCAATTTATCAACTTCTAAAAATAAATTTTATGCAACACGAAGAGTTTATCCATGAAAACAAGAATGATGACGGAATAGACAGGGCAGGTTTTTTGAAATGTATGGCCTGGGCTGGCACCGGCGTATTGTGGATGATGTCTGGCGGAATATTAAAATCATACGGGATGAGCCAGCTAATTGATAAAAATACCGGAGGGCTAAAACAAGGGCTAAGTATGCCGGCTTCCGATTTTAGTTTTGTACAAATAAGCGATAGCCATATTGGGTTTAGTAAAGCTGCCAATCCAAATGTAGTAGGCACGCTGCAATCGGCTATTGCAAAGATTAATGCCATGCCTGTAACGCCTTCTTTTATTTTGCACACCGGCGATATTTCGCATTTGTCGCAGGCAGATGAATTTGATACTGTAGACCAGGTGATGAAGAGTGCAAAGAGTAAAAATGTATTTTATGTACCGGGTGAGCATGATGTATTAAATGATAATGGTAAACTTTACCTTGACAGATATGGCAAAAAAACAAAAGGGAATGGCTGGTATAGTTTTGATTATAATGGCACCCATTTTATTGGCCTGGTAAATGTGATGGATACGGCAGAAGGAGGATTGGGAGTATTGGGCAAAGAACAAATAGCCTGGCTTAAAGATGATTTAAGCGGCCTAAGCAATAGTACACCCATTGTAGTATTTGCTCACATACCACTTTGGGCTATTTACCCACAATGGGGTTGGGGTACCAGCGATAGCGAACAGGCACTCTCTTATCTGCGACGCTTTGGATCAGTATCTGTACTTAACGGCCATATACATCAAACCATACAAAAGATAGAAGGTAATATCACTTTTCATACTGCCATGAGTACCGCCTTTCCGCAGCCAGCCCCCGGCTCTGCACCTGCTGCCGGCCCAATGAAAGTGCCTGCCGAAAAACTAAGCAGCGTATTAGGAATTACAGAAGTAAACTATATAGAACATAACCATACGCTTGCAGTAACCGATGCAACGCTTGCACAGTTTATGTAATAAATAAGTAGCAAAAAATTTTTTGAAAATAAAATAATGAAAATATCCAAAGCAGGTATGGTGCTGTTTGCACTATTGTGTGCTACATTATCAGGAATTGCTATTAACAATACCTGGGATGATGGTAAGCCATACTCTAATCTCAAAGTGTTGCCAAAAAATATCAGTACCAAATCTTTATCGCATATAATGATTGATGAATTTGATGATGGGCTGGGAGTAAGTTGTAATTTTTGCCACGCCAGTGATGATCATTCGCAAAAACTCAATTATGCCAGCGATGCCAAACCCGAAAAAACAATTGCACGAAGTATGATGCAGATGACTTTATTAATAAATAAAAAATATTTTCAGGTAAATAATCCATTAATTGGCGATTCGGTAATGGTGGTTACATGTGCTACCTGCCATAAGGGCCAGCCACGCCCCGATGCCGCTGCTTTTTAAAATTGATTGCAGTATTGTAATGCTACCTGCACTAATAAGCAGCAATCGAATTTGAATAATTTATTTTTCTTAGGAAGAGGGTAGATGATTTGGAGTGATTGAATATAATAAGGCTGTAGGTGTATACGGCAATACAGTTTTATGACGATTTTTTTGAGGCAGGAAGATAAGCAAAGGTGTAGTAGTATCTTATGGGATAGAGTCTTATTGTAAATGATGTACGCTGTACTTACACATCCAATTGTTGCAATTTCCTGAGCAAGTCGGGTAGGAATGTTTCTTTAATTTGCCAAACTATGTTATAGTCTATTCCAAAGTAGTCATGTACAATCCTATTACGAAAACCTCTAATTCTATGCCAATCAAATTGCGGATATTTGTCTTTAAAATCTTCCGATATTCTGTTGGCAGCTTCTCCAATAATTTCAAAGTTTCTTATTACTGCATCAATAGTTTTATTGTCATTCGTAAATTCCTCGAATGTTAGTCCATTCGTATAATCTAAAATCTTATGACCACTGTCGATAATGTCACTTATTAAAAGTTCAGAATTACGTTTAGACATATACGATTTCCTGCTCTATTTGTGTGAAATATTTATTTTTTATACCGTTTTTTGAGACGAGGTCTACTTTTTTTAAAAGTGCCCTTTCGATAAAGTCTGCCAAATCAATAAACTCAATTCCAATAGGTTTAGTGAAATCTACAAGAATGTCTATATCACTAGATGCAGAGGCATAATCATCTCTTACTATAGAGCCAAAAAGTCCAATTGTACTAACATTGTACTTATCAGCCAATATAGGCTTAATGTTAAGTAAAGCTTTTTGTATTTCAGCTAAATGGGACATAATGCAAATGTAAGTCAATGCTGTCAAAACCCATAGCATACATAGTGCAGGCATAGTAGGATATGCAATATTACCTTCGGTTTTGCAAAACTAAAGTAAGAATTTTCACAAAAAATGTACAAAGAATTTAAAGCCTGTGAATTTAAAAGAATAGAGAACTGGAACACATTTTTTTGTCTTTCTGCCAGCCAAGTGGCAATGATAATATTGTATTGGGCTATGCCCAATATTTTCTACTTATCTATTTTTTTTAAGATGATGCACCTGCAAAAAACCATCGTATATTTTTCAAATAAATTGAGAAAGTTAATTTGTTACCCAAATATCAGTTTTAAGGTTTACAGATTTTCAATTTCAACCCTGTGTTTTTTATAAACTTTGTTATACGAAATTGCAAATAATAGTATTGAAAAAGTAGCAATATCTTTTATGTCGTAGTTAGGAAAATATATAAGTGATATTATTACTGAAAGAACTCCTAAAATGAATATTGCCCAAATAATTTTTAAAGGCAGGTTTAAAAACGGATAAAGCTTGATAAAATTGATAAATAAAATAACGTCCATAAAAAAATAAAAACCAATCTTCAAAATAATTCGATATTCTGTGACAATGTAACTTAAAATCAAACAAACGACTGAGATAATTAATATCAATTTTTGAAATGCTTCATTGTTCTTCATGTCAAATTTTTATTTAATGTTAGAGTATTGCAGCGATTGCACTAAGCGTACATGCTATGACAGATTATTCATTTTTCCTTTCGTCAGTACGGAAATAATGTACAGAATATGTACAAATGCTGTACAAAGTATATTTTGTACGAGTAAAGAAATGTTGAATAACTATCCATTGATCAGTGATTCTTGAATCAAAAAATTTTATTGCTTTGAAAAAAGAATTTGATTTCAGCATTTTAAAATATCCGCATGAGTTAATATGAAAATGATTTGCCTGAGTTTTTCAGAG
>JAFDXD010000074.1 GCA_018268135.1 Bacteroidota bacterium | reverse complement strand
TGAGTATGCTGGCAATTTGTGTTGGGGAAAAGTGACTCTTTTTCATTTTTTTACGTTTTTAAAATTAAGCCTTTTGTCTACTTTTAAAACGTACTATTTTTGGGGGAGCTTACAACATGGCTTGGCGATGTGGCGGTATTTGAAAATCGTCAGCCCGTAACCGCTGCTAAATTTATAAATAATTGTTCATTGTTTATTCTGTTGCTCGGCGTTATTCGTCGGCTGGAACTGAAGCCGAATAGCGAACAAAAAGTTGAGAATATATTCGTCGCCCCCCGCCATATTGCCAAACCGCCTGTTAGCGGCTGGCAAAGTCTCGTAAACGGTTTGCCAAATCCTCAATGTCTTCTTTTCTGGCAATTTGTTGCATCCAATTTTGAGGAATTGTCCCAACGCCATAAAGTAGTCCTGCAAGCCCGCCTGTTACTGCTCCTGTTGTGTCTGTGTCTTCGCCTAAGTTTACTGCTTTTAAAGTAGCTGCTTTATAATTGTCCGTTGTCAATAAACACCAAATACTTGCTTCCAAAGTATGCAAAACATAGCCGCTACTAAAAATCTCGCTGTCTGTCAATTCGTAGATATTACCTGTCAATAAGCGGTCAAACAACTTTATTTCGTTTGGATTTATTGAGAGAGAAATTAAGTGTTCAGAAACTTCGGTTTGCAAGTTTCTATAAATTTGAAACTTGTCAATTCCGTTTATGATTTGTCTTGCAAATTCAAGATAATAAAAGCAAGAGATGATTGAACGAATGTGTCCGTGTGTTATAGAGGATACTTGCTTTGTTATTTGGTATCTCTCTGAAACTTGTTTGTCTTTTGTGTGGGCAAGTAAAGGCAAAATTCGCATTAGTGAACCATTGCCATTGTCTGAAACATCCATTCCGCCTGCTAATTCAGGATTGCAACCTGTTTGAAGTCGTCTAATTGCCTGACTTGTTGCTATACCAACATCAAAAACATTTCCTCTTGCTGTCCAATAGTTATTGTTAAGCCATGCAACAAAATTGTTTCCGATTTTCTGTAAGCTAAATTCCTGTGTCAAAGCCTCAGCAAGACAAAAGGCTAATGAACTGTCGTCTGAAAAAGTTCCTGCTGGAAGTTTGTAAGTTCCAAAGCCTATCATATCCCTTACAGGGTTTTCCAAAATTGTTCGTCTATTTTTAAATTCAACTGGAACTCCTAAAGCGTCCCCAACTGCAATTCCAAATAATATGTCCTTGTAAATATTTCTCTCTGTCATTTGTAGGGTATCAAAATTGCTTATGACTAACGTCAAAAATTAGTTTTGTAAATCAATTAGTTACAAAACCTAATGTTATGCGTTCGTTTTTGTTATGCTGGTATTGGATTTACCCTTATTTGTCCACCAACAGCTTTTAAAACTTTCATAATAGTTGAAAATTGTGGCTTGGCTCCTTCAGATAAAGCTTTGTATAAACTTGGTCTGCTCATTCCGGTTTCTTCTGCTATTTTGGTCATACCAATCGCTTTAGCAATATGTCCGATTGCAGTCACAATTTCCGCATCATTTCCTTCTTCCAAAACTGCGTTTAAATATTCAGCTATCATTTCGTTGCTGTCTAAATAGTCTGCTATATCAAATTTTGAAGTCTCCATTTTTTACTTTTTTAGTTTGTTCCAAATTTCTTTCGCCTTTTCAATGTCTTTCTGTTGAGTTGATTTGTCTCCGCCAATTAGCAGGATGATAATCTTTCCGTTGGTTTCTTTGAAATAGATTCTATAGCCTTTAGAATAGTTAATCTTCAATTCGCTAATTCCGTTTCCAACTGGTTTACAATCTCCAAAATGTTCTTCATTTTCTAATTTTTGGAGTCTGAACAAGATTTTTGCTTTTGCTCTCAAGTCATTCTGTTTCTTAAACCATTTATCAAATTCTGTAGTTTTTTCAATAAAGTACATTTCCTAAACTGTATTCATTCGGATACAAAATTATTGAAAACATTTTGATGTCGCAAATTAAATTTTTAGAGTTTCGGTTCTGCAAAATGACGCACAATCTGCCCTGCTATTGGCAATGCGAATGTTGGTGGCTGGCCATTGCCTATTATGGTATTGTCCAGATTCGTACAAATCCATTCTTAGCATTTTGTCCATAAAGTTCTGTTGAAACCGCCTTGTCGTTATAGTCAATGTGATAAATAGATTTCACTGTCAAACCTTTCACTCTCTCTTTGGCTTCTGAATGATTTATTAATACATTATCTATATAAAGAACGGGGTCTTTTGAGTCAAGTGGAATGTGTTGAGAAAATGAAACATAATTGTCTGTAAATGTCTGTTTCACTCTTTTCAATATTGTTCGCTTTTTACTTCTTCTCTGTTTATGGGCAAAGGATACAAGAATAACGTCTCTAATTGGTCTGCACGAAATAAGATTAACCGCTGCGGTTTCTTTTAAAATATCAATATTTAAAAGATACTTCAAGCCGTTAGAGGATAAAACTGAGTCAATTTTTGTGCTGTCGTAATTTTCATATGGAAGTCCTTCGATTACGTAAAGTGTTTCTCTGAATTTATAACCGGAATCAATTTGTTTTACCTTTTCATCTAAAAACCTTTTGTCAAACTGCTGTGCTTTTAGACTGAATAGCGTAAGACAAAGGAAAGATGTCAGTGAAAAGAATTTCATTTTATTTTAAGGATGTCCTGTCGGATAATTTTACATAAGAAGTAAGGTGCCTGTTTGACTTGCCACCAACGGCAGTCCGTCTAAAAACTACCATTAACTATATAAATATCCAAATTATTTGGCCATTATAATCATTTTCAGGCTGCTTTATTTTAGGGCATTAAAAATCCTGTTGCGAAAAAGGATTGATTGTAAAAGCTTAAAATAATCTTAATATGGGCTTTAATGGAGAAAAATAAAAGCCAAAGTTCCTTCAGAAACTTTTTGAACAATTTTTTGTCAAGCAAGTTGATATCAAAGCTTTAAGCAAAAAAATCAATAAATCTAACATCATTATTTTCATCAATGATTTCATCAAGGCTATTGGGAAAGAGTAAACATTGGGATCTGTTGTTACCTTGTATGTATTGCATACCTAAATTTACGAAAAATATCTGCGTTTACACGTAATAGTTATACAGTAAATGTGAATTAGTTTTTAGACAGTCTGACGGTTTGCGGCTTGGCATAGTGCGGATTTTTAGCACAATAGTTCATACGATGAACAGCACTTGAACCTACCACAAAACTCTCATAGAAGCACTGCACCCTCCATTTTGCCAAACCGCTGTTGTGCGTTCGGTGTTTTGTTTGTCATTAAATGTTTTCTCAATTCTTCTTCATTCCCTTTCATTGTTTTTACATATTCTTTAAAGTTTTCTATCGTCTGTGGAATTGCAAGTCCTATTTTCTTAAGAGTTCCATCTGTCTCTTTTATGCGGTATGTTTCAAAAAAACTCGTGTCTTGTCTTGGAAAGATTAAAAACCCATTTTTTGAATTAAAGCGATACATATACGCAATTGTCTTGTAGTATACACTTGTGGCTTTTTCAGAATTTTCTGAATACGATTGTTGCCTATCAAGTGGAATATACTTTGCGTCACCAACCGATTTTGGCTCATCTTTACTTATGAAGTCAGGATAAATCGGTTGAAAATTTTCAAAAAGTAAATTCCTGTGTTTACCTGTTTTGTTTTCTGGATGAATGAAGTTTTCTTTTAGAATGGTATTAAGGTACTCTTCCCAAAGCCAAGCACCATCAAACAACAAACCGTAGACTTTATCTTTTTCTTTTCCAAATGTAATTTTCTCGTGTCGAAGAATTTTTAAACAAATTTTTTGTAACGCAGAATACTCAGTAAAATAAGGATGAGTAACTGGTTTTAAATTGGCTGTAATAATCTTTTGTCTCGAATTACCATTGTAAGTCTTATTAGTTACAAAAATAAATTTGCTTACAATGTCTCTTAGTTCACTGTCACCAGTCAGTACTCCACTGCCATAAGGGTGAGTTCTTATGTATTCAATTGTATGCCTAATAAGTTGTGTTAGATTATTATTATAGCTGTGCTCTCTTGTAGTGTAAGCTATTGTTCCTGTAAACGGAATGTTTCTGAGTATGTGACGTTTAACATCCATACTTCCCTTAACGTTTGTGTCGTTGTATTCTTCCTTTTTGTATGCTTTGTAGATTCCTTGAGAATATGCTTTTTTGAGATAGTAAGGAAAAAGGTAAAGAAGAAAATCCCAAATGTTCTCCTTATTGGGTGTTTGGTCAAATTTTAAAAGGTTTATCGAAAAGACTTTTTGCAACATATAATGCAGAAAATAGTCGTTGTTTTCATCTTTTGCAAAACGTGATGATATTGTAATTTGTGTTGAATTACGGCCAATAAACCCCATTAAATTATATGTTGTCAGGTTTTCATTGTCTAGCGAGAAAATATGAGAAATTTCAACATCATCTTTGTATTTTCCAAATGAATGAGGGAAAACAAGAAAATCAGGATTTTCCATTTGTAAATCCAAAAGGTTTCTATTTGCTATTGCTGATAAATCCGCAATGTTTAAATTGTCGAATTTATCAATACTTTTTCCTCCATTATTGTCTGTTGTTCGCATTAGGCTGTAAAGGCATTTTTCAAAAGTTCAATTTTCTCAATGCTATCAGGCATACCCCTCAAATATTCTTTCAAAAGTGGTTCAATTCGTAAATTCCAAACCTTGTCAATATCCTGTCTTGCGTTACCATTTGAATCTAAGAAGTAAGCTGCCCCTATGTGGTAAGAAGGATTAAGTCCATCTGTATCAGAAATTTGTTTGTTTAGGTTCAACATTTTTTCTTTAATGTCTTGTGGCAATTTCATATTATCTGCACTTTGCTCAGCAGTTATTTCAATCCAAGTAAAACGCCTTCTCATTGCAAAATCAAAGCTTTCAACACTTCGGTCAATGTCGTTCATTGAGCCGATTATGTGGACGTTTTCAGGCACATAAAAAACCTCTTGTTCATCGTTGTGCAAGTTTGAATATTGCGTCTTTACTGAACCTTTTTTTCCTCTATAACTTGGGTCAATGGAAAAGAAGAGTTCCCCAAATATTTTTGAAATTTCACCCCTGTTAATTTCGTCAATGACAAAAACAAAGCTTTTGATGCCATTATTTGAATTTTCTTCTTTGTTTACAAATTCTACTAATCCAAAATTGTTTTTTAGATAATCCACAACATCTTCCATATCTTTTTGGAATGCACCTGAAGGTCTTGCTTGCTTTCCTTGGGAAGCATCGTATACATTCTTTTTGGTGATAGTAAAATTGTATTGAGAAGGAGTGTTTACAGAGGAATATTTCAATGAGTCTTTTGAAGATAAACCATAATCCCATGAACCAATAGTTGTTAATACCCCTTGAGCAATATTATTTCTTACTGCCGTCAATAAACTTTCCCAAGCCACATCAAAATTGTCAACTATTTCGGAAAATTTTGCTTCCGAAGCTTTTTGACAAAATGATTTGAAAATACCGTCTTTAATTTCAAAGCCAATTATTCCATTTTCGTCTGGTGGAGTTGGTCTCAGTCCTTCAACAAAGTCTGTGTAGTCATAAGATGGGTGAAATTGCACAAAATCAAATTGACCGCTTTCTTCTAATTCTTCATCGGTTTTTACACCAATTAGTTGTTTTGCAATTTGTTTCGCCAAATATGTTTTTCCTGTTCCTGGAGCACCGGTAAGGATGATGTTTTTGTTTGTTTTCAGTAAGTCTACAAACATTTGTATGTCTTGTTCTGTTTTTACCATTTCTAATTGCTTTTCTATGATTTCTACCAATCTTTTGTCATTCTCATTTCTATGAGGATGTAATTGATAAAGTGCAGGTATTTGTTTATTGTCACCATAATAGGCAGTTCCATTGAAGTCTAAGTTGAGTTTAGAAACACTTTCTTTTGTCAAGTACGGATTAAGTTGTCTGCAATATGCACCACTTGGAGTATTTTCAATTTCTTGCCAATCGCATTTGTCATTTGAAACTATACCAATTCCAAAAACTTGAGGTTTCCAATTTTTTCTTTGAGCATTTAGTATTACATCTCCCTTTTTTATTGTATTTATAAATGTGTTTCCAAACTGATTGTCTTCGTCCCAACCAATAAAAGAATAAGGATTGTTTGAAAGAAATTCTTTCCACTTATTTTCTTCGTCATTATTTTTTACGTTTGGGGATACTACCCAATAATTTCT
>JAFDXD010000073.1 GCA_018268135.1 Bacteroidota bacterium | reverse complement strand
TATAAAGCAGAAAAAGTGACTTACACTTTTGAAGTAAAATACTATTCAGGTAGTAATGATTATGCATTACTGCTGGATTCTAAAAAAACAACTGAAAGAGATGGAACCTATAATGGGCCAAACAGCTTTTCCTATAAAAAATGGGAAGACGGTGTTTCAAAAATAGATAATCCACCTGGCTTTAAACCCTGATCTTTTTGAATAAACAACAACTCTGCAAATCGCTTTGATAAATAAATATTATGAAATCAACACTTATTATTACTGCTTTGTTTTTTTTAATAATGAATACATACGCTCAAAAACAAAGTTTTGATCTGGTAAAATACAACATGCCAAAGGGCTGGGATAAAACAGTAACGGAAAACGGCGTGCAACTTTCTACCAATGATGACGGGAAGGGAAATTATGCAGCGACGGTAATAGTTCGTTCAGTTGCATCGAATGCAACTGCCAATGAAAATTTTAAAAATAGTTGGCAGAGTTTGGTATTAGGAACCGTAAAAGTTAATGGCGAGCCCTCTATGTCTGATATGGCTATTGAAAAAGGTTGGGAAGTACTATCAGGTCAGGCAAATTATACCGATGGTGCCACCAAAGGATTAGTAACATTGATAACAGCAACTGGTAATGGCAAAATGGCCAATGTGGTAATCATGACCAATACCAATAAATACCAGGAAGAAATTATTGCTTTTGTAAACAGTTTAGAGCTTAATGAAACGGCCACTGCTCAAAACAATTCAACAACAGAAAGCAGCAATGCGAACCAAAACAGTTTATTGGGTATTTGGGGGCAATATGAAAACGAAGCAAACACTGCAGGCTATAACTGGAGAGAATATTATTTTTATAATAATGGCAGTTATGAATTTCTGCAAAAGAATATTAGCTATCTATACCAAAACGATATTGTTTTTTCTTATGAAAAAGGCAGTTATACTTTAAGCGGCAACAAACTAACCATTTCGCCACAAAGCGGTATTGTTGAAAGCTGGAGCAAAGCCGGTAGCGATAAAGCCGGCAAACTTTTGAAAACAGAAAAGAGACCGCTGGAAAATATTACATACAATATTAGCTTCCATTATTTTTCAGGAATACAAAAAACAAACCTTGTTTTACAATCAAGCAAACATACCTTAAGAGACGGTGCATTTACTACAAATTCAAATTTTAAAAACTCCTGGTTATACGACAGGCCTTATAATGCCAATAAACCACAGATAGAATTACCGGCAGGGAGTAAAATAAAATTGGTAGGAAAACCCACCGCTGCCTCTACCTCTTCTTCACCCAATGCATCTACTGCTTCTGTTCAATCAGTAGTAACCGGAAAAATTTGAGAAGCACAAACATTAGGAAAATTAAGGCCTTCAAGTAACGTGTATTCCGGAGGCTTCTGGAAATACCAATACAAGTTCAATACAGATGGTAGCTACCAATTTTTTACAGCTCAGCATCGGGTAATGTAAACAATCCAGTGCAGGTACTGCAATACGAAACCGGCACCTATACTGTAAATGGCAATCAGATTAACATCAGCTCTTTAAAAGGCGCTAATGAAGAGTGGAGTGTAGGCAAAGTCCATAAAGGTATGAGTGCCGAGCACATCAGGCAGCTTTTGAAAACAAGATTAAAACGACTAACATCAACCGTAAGAAAACTGGAGAAAATAACTTATCAATTTACGGTTGAATTCTGGGAAGGGAACAATGCGAATGCATTATGTCTTAAATATACACAAAAAACCGTAAGAGATGGAAGCCCCGGCGCAAATAACCAGAGATGTTATTTTGAAACAGCGCCTGCAAAAGCAGAAATGTTTTCTTTAGAGTCCGGCATGTGAACTGTTTTTATCAACCAAACAGATTTAAGAATGTAAGAGAATTTTTTTGTTGCAATTGCTTTTTTATTAGCAATTACTGCAGGTGAACAAAAATAAAAACAGCGCTGACCAAGTGAGATGGAGGAAGGTTTAATAATGCCGGAGAGCCTAATAAAGTTCGCCACAGTCACAGTAATGCAGCATTACAGATTGACTATTCTTCCGGCAAAGAAAAAGATTACAAAGATTTCTGCCAATCTGATTCGACAACCCAAAAATTTATTTTAAAGATAAGTGTAGGAAGTATATTTGAATTGCCGGGAATTAATCCTGCTATTTTATTTACAATTGAACTTGTCCATTCCGGTTAAAGCTTAAGGAAGGAGAAATTCTATTCATCAGGGTTTATCATTTTTTAAACATGGAATTTCCTTTCATATAAATCATTATTAGCATAGTAATTATCTCCTACCTTTATTATAGAGAAAAGAATTATTAACAATTAAAACCCTTTGTAATGAGACATTCAATAATCAGGTATTCCCTGCTTTTAGCAGTCATTGCCTTTGTTTTGCCTTCTGCAGTATTTGCTCAAAAGGATAAGTCAAAAAGAGCTAGCCCACCGGCAACGGCTACCGGAAAAATAGGCGAAGCCACCGTAACTATTGATTACAGCAGCCCTTCAGTAAAAGGAAGGAAAATCTGGGGTGACCTGGTTCCTTATGATAAAGTTTGGAGAGCAGGTGCCAATGAAGCTACCATTATAACTACCGATAAAAATATAAAAATTCTTGGGAAGCTATTACCTCCAGGGAAATACAGTTTATATGCAATTCCAGGTGAAAAAGAATGGACGATTATTCTAAATTTCGAAACGGGGCAATGGGGCGTAAAAATGGATGGATCTACAACTGAAGATCCTACTAAAGATGTATTTAGGGTTACTGTAAAACCAGAAAAGTCAAAAAGTTTTACTGAAAATTTAACTTACTCAGTTGATAGTAAAGGTTTCGCTCTTGTTTGGGAAAACGTGGAAGTTTTTGTGCGAGTTAAATGATTTTTTTGAAAATAAAATAATAGAATTTCTGTCAGAGTTAAAAATGCTTTGACAGGAATTCTGTTTTCAGGAATTATTGAATCTGAATGTGAAAATTTAAATGCTATTTCTTAATAGCATTTTTAATAAATCTTACAATATATCCATGAGGATACCGCCATCAACGCCCCCACAAAAATAACTTTGCTGTACATCCCCGGATGTGAAGATAATTAGATCTTTAAATTTTTGCTACAAGCCGGCTATCGCTTTCAACCTAAGCATTGATGGAGGAAAGCCCCGACAGCACAGAGCAATGCACCCTGAGAATATTGGTCTCTCGGCCTGTCGGGAAGAGACAGTGCTACAGAAAATAATCATTATGTTACTCAATAATCCCGAATCTAGTTCGGGACAAGTTTTGAAAGCAAATCACAACTGCAGGGCAATACATTACTCCTTATGAGCATCTATTGCAATCACAGGTAACAGGCATTTCACTATTAATAAATACAGCATTTGAATTAGCGGACTTTAAACAAGGTAAAAGAGAATATTCTCATTTTGGTTTAATGTCAGGTTCTTAAAAAAAAAATAATATGCCTTCATATTTACAAAATTTCAACGAAAGTTCTAATACACTTTATTATGATATAAGATATTTTTTACCTGATGAACAGGCGCCTAAAATGTTTGGAGCTGTTGGGTTTATAAAAGGAGTTCCTTGCACGTTTGTGTGTAAGAGATATACTTTAATTGTTTATGAAGATGAAGGAGTGCTTTATAATGTAAATGCACCACTTGATATATGCTTTGATACTTCTTTTAGTGCTTCAGAAAACTGCCCGGTGGAAGGTACTGATAATTGTATTTGTCCATGTTTCAATGTAAAGTATATTGGTGATGGGAATAATGGCTTAAATCTCTTTTATAAAAAAAGATTTTGATTATGTAACTGCTCCATATTATAATTGTGAAAAATTACGATATGAAACAAACAATTTTAGTCCCTCTCCTCCTCCTATCTTTTAGTGTTTTTTCACAAACACAGTTAAGGCGTTATGATATTAATAATAAGCCTTTTTTTCAGTATTCGTATAATCCTGTATCGGGTTTTGAAACTCCAGTCAAAGACTTTAAAATCATAGGTTCCAGCCCTTTTTTTCTTGGTAAATGGGATGTTTGCACAACTTGTATTAGAATTACTAAAGATGTTCAAGTTTTTACTTTAGATAGGAATTTTAATGATACAATTCAGGTTGCTAATCTTGTGATGGATAATAAGCATATCATATTAACAAGTGGTGATAATATAGAAATTTATAACCGATAGTTTGTAAATACTTATGTTGTGGCTTATACTTAATAGTGGTATAAGAACTAAGTTACTCAGTAATCCTGAATCTGGTTCGGGACAAGTTTTGAAATCAAATCACAACTTTACTATGAACGAGTTTACTGTATTCCAGTTGTATAAGAACTAAGTTACTCAATAATCCTGAATCTGGTTCGGGACAAGTTTTGAAAGCAATCTCAAACAATTGCCTGCTACCCCTACGCTACATATATTTTAACCCCTCAAAAAAAATAATAATCTATCCCGCCAATAAAGATATCCCTGCTCATACTGAAATCATTATCAATTATAGTGGCGAATATGGCGAGGATTACAGTAAGTGGTTTTTGGATAGAGGTAT
>JAFDXD010000072.1 GCA_018268135.1 Bacteroidota bacterium | reverse complement strand
GCGCATCAATAAAGATGAGCACTTATGGATGGATAAATTCACCATCAGAAATTTAGAACTGCTGGGCGAAAACAACAGCCTTTTTAAAATTATCAACAATACCGTATCGCCCATGGGAGCAAGGCTTTTGAAAAGATGGATGCTGATGCCATTGAATGATATGGGGCGAATAAATGAAAGAATTAATGCCACAGAATATTTTATTAAAGAGACTGAAAACCGGAATAAAATATCTCATCACATAAAACTGGCTGGCGATATAGAAAGGCTTGCCGCAAAAGTACCTTTAAAAAAGATAAACCCCAGGGAAGTATTACAGGTAGCAAAGGGATTGCAACAAACCGAAATTGTAAAACAAATTTGCCATACATCAGATAACGAATACTTAAAGCGGCTTGGAGATTCGCTTAACCCATGCCGTTATATTCTCGATAAAATATTAAAAGAAATAAATGAAAACCCTCCGGCTGTTTTAAATAAAGGAGGGTTGATTGCAACAGGCATACATACAGAATTAGACGAGTTAAGAGAAATTGCAAGCGGCGGTAAAAATTATTTATTACAATTACAACAAAAAGAAGCTGCACAAACAGGTATCTCCTCCTTAAAAGTAAGTTTCAACAATGTATTTGGTTACTATTTAGAAGTAACCAATATACACAAAAGCAAAGTGCCAGATACCTGGATACGGAAGCAAACCCTTGCCAATGCTGAGCGCTACATTACGCCTGAGTTAAAAATGTATGAAGAAAAAATAGTAGGCGCAGAAGATAAGATTCTACAAATTGAGCAACAAATTTTTCAGGATTTGCTCAATGAGCTTCAGGATTATATTGCACCCATGCAGGTAAATGGCCATGTAATGGCGGTATTAGATTGCCTTTGTTGCTTTGCAAACAATGCCCTGCATTACAATTACAAAAAACCTTTACTGCACGGCGATGATGAATTAGAGCTAAAAGAAAGCCGCCATCCGGTAATTGAAAGAAATTTGCCACCCGACGAGCATTATATTAGCAATGATATTATTTTAAACAATAGTACGCAGCAGCTCATCATATTAACCGGGCCAAATATGAGTGGTAAGAGTGCTATTCTCCGGCAAACAGCCCTCATCACTTTGATGGCGCACATGGGAAGTTTTGTACCTGCTGCTTATGCAAAAATCCCCCTCACCGATAAAATTTTTACAAGGGTGGGTGCATCTGACAACCTCAGCGGTGGCGAAAGCACCTTTATGGTAGAGATGAATGAAACCGCCAGCATCATCAATAATATTACTGCTAAAAGTTTAATATTACTCGACGAAATTGGCAGAGGCACATCTACCTACGATGGTATATCCATCGCATGGAGTATTGCAGAATACATTCATCAGTCGCCCCATGCGCCAAAAACATTATTTGCAACACATTACCATGAGCTGAATGAGCTTGAAAATAAATTTAGCCGTATTAAAAATTACCATATTACCAATAAAGAATCTGGCAATAAAGTAATTTTTTTAAGAAAGCTTGCCCCAGGTGGCAGCACTCATAGCTTTGGTATTCATGTGGCACGCATGGCGGGTATGCCGCCTTCTTTAATAGAAAGGGCAAATGAAATATTATTGCAATTAGAAAACAGCAGAGATAAAGATAAGCAAACCCCTATCCAACAAACCGTAAAATCGCTTAGCACCCCAAAGATGCAACTCAGCATTTTTGATGCACATTCCATCACCTTTGAAGAAATAAGAGCCCTGCTCGAATCTGTAGATATCAACCGGCTTACACCCGTAGAAGCATTATTAAAATTGCAGGAAATAAAAGGAATGGTAAAATAGGCAATTTGTTAATTATGGCATAACAAAGTATCCTAAAAAAATAATTACATAGTATTTACAATAACTTTACAAAGCTTATGATGAAGAAATTTTCCATATTACTTTGTATCATTTTTTTTAGCATCAAGTATGCTCAAGCCCAAAGCTGTACCGGATTAGGGCAAACAGCTTCCACAGCTTTTCCGGTATGTGGCACCAAAACTTTTAATCAAACATCTGTACCAATTTGTGGCAATACAAACCTTACCGTACCGGGTTGCAGTGGAGCAGCATACCAGGATAAAAATCCTTACTGGTATAAATTTACCTGTTACCAAACCGGCACATTAGGTTTTTTAATAACCCCTGCCAACCTGGGTGATGATTACGACTGGCAATTGTATGATATTACCAATCACAATGCAAACGAAGTATATACTAACCCTGCCCTTATTGTAACAGGTAACTGGGCCGGCACTTACGGTGTTACCGGCGCCTCTTCAAGTGGCGTCAATTTCATTCAATGTGCATCAGACCCCGCCGAAAATAAAAATTCATTTGCAGCCATGCCAACCATTATTGTCGGGCATCAGTACCTTTTAATGGTGAGCCATTTTACCGATTCGCAAAGTGGTTATGGCCTTTCTTTTAATGGCGGCACGGCAAATATTACCGACCCTATAAAACCAACTGTTACCAAAGCATCACTTAGTTGTGATGGCACTGAAATTAAAATCAGCTTCAACAAAAAAATTCTTTGCAGTTCGCTGGCTTCCAATGGTTCAGACTTTGCAATAAGCACTCCGGGATACAACATTATATCTGCTAAAGGCCAATGCAGTAGCGGCTTTGATATGGATACTGCCATCTTTACGGTAAGCCCGCCCATCCTTAACCCCGGCAATTATACTGTAGTTTCTAAAACCGGTAGTGATGGTAATACCTTATTAGATTACTGTGGCAATGCGTTACCGGTAAATGTGGCAACTTCTTTTTTGGTGGCGCCCATTTTACCAACCCTAATGGATAGTATGACAAAGCCTACCTGTGCCCCTCAAACCTTAGAGCTGGTTTTTAAAAAAGGAATAAAGTGTAATAGCATTGCTGCAGATGGAAGCGACTTTACAGTTTCGGGGCCTGTACCCGTTACCGTTAGTAGTGTTACAGGCAATTGTGCCAATGGCATCAGCTCTAAAATATTTGTAAAATTATCAGCCCCTTTACAAACCGGCGGCCTGTACACCCTCACTCTAAAACCGGGTACAGACGGAGGCACCCTTACCGATGAGTGCAACAGGGTAACGCCCCCCTCTTCACTTACTTTTACCATTAAAGATACCGTAAATGCTGACTTTACCTACAACATTGTATATGGATGTGCAGCCAATACCATTCATTACAATTATCCAAATAAAAATGGGGTAAATGCCTGGAGCTGGACATTTGACAGTATCAGAACATCGCCCTTACAAAATCCCGTAATCAATTACCCAATATTTACAGACCAAAATACCAGGCTCATCGTTTCTAATGGTTTTTGCAGCGATACAAGCTCTCAAAAAATAAGTTTTGCAAATTACATAAATGCCGATTTTGAAATTACCAACCTGGTATGCCCCGGCGATTTAGCTACCATAAAAAATAATACTACCGGAAATTTTATAACCGGGTGGAACTGGATTTTTGGCAATGGCAATACCAGCAGCCTCAAAGACCCGCCCAGCCAGACATACAGCAATCCTTCTCTTGGTACAGTGGCCAAAATACCCGTACTACTAATTGCACACAATAGCTTTGGATGCAACGATACCGCCGTAAAATATATACAGGTAGTAAACAACTGCTACATAGCGGTACCAACTGCGTTTACCCCTAATGGTGATGGTATCAATGATTATTTATACCCACTCAATGCCTACAAAGCATTAAACCTGCAATTCAGTATCTACAACAGGTTTGGCCAGCGTATTTTTTATACCAACAACTGGACAAACAAATGGGATGGAAAAATAAATGGCCAGCCGGCCGACATGGGCACTTATGTGTGGGTGCTATCATACATACATGCGGATACTCACAAACATGTTTTTCAAAAAGGCACCAGCATATTGATAAGATAAAAAATCTGGTACCGGGCATTTGTTTTTTATGGCAGCATCGTTGCGTCGCATTACTTTCATCGGCATACCAATTGGCATCATTTACCTAAGCGTATCATGAATTTACCAATTGCTATTTGAATACATTTCTACTCCATAGTTTTTGCTAAGTTTGCAACAAAATATTTTAGCATGCAATATAAACCCGTTTATTATAGTGAATATTTACAGCTCAATAAAATAATAGATGCTCAGCACCCCGTAAGTTTTGAAAAAGGCAATCAACCGGCGCACGACGAAATGCTTTTCATCATCATACACCAGGCATACGAGCTTTGGTTTAAACAGGTATTATTTGAAGTAAATGCCATAACCGAAACTTTAAATCAACCTTCCCTAAACGACAATTCGCCCGAACTGCAAACTGTGGTACACCGGCTGCAAAGAGTGGTTACTATTTTAAGAGTATTGGTGCAGCAAATAGATATTTTAGAAACAATGACCCCGATGGATTTTCTTGATTTCAGGGATATGCTAAGGCCTGCATCGGGTTTTCAGAGTACACAGTTTAAAATACTGGAAGCCAGGCTGGGCCTAAAGTACGAGCAAAGGCATGGCAAAGAATATTATACATCGCAATTAAAAGATAATGATATTGCCATCATAAAAAAGGCCGAGCAATTGCCTACTGTAATAGAGCTTGTAAATAAATGGCTGGAGCGTATGCCCTTTGCCGAAGATGCACAATACTGGAGCAGCAAAGGAGCAGCAGAAACCTTTTGGGATCATTATGAAAAAGTATATGATGAAAGTTTATCAGAAGTAGAAAAAAATAATATCAATTTTTATAAAAAAGTTTTTTTTAGTGATGCAGATAATAAAGAGAGGTCATTAAGCCCAAAGGCTTGCAGGTCTGCACTTTTTATCATGCTTTATCATGGGTACCCCATGCTCGAGCTGCCTTTTCAATTGCTCGACACATTACTTGAAATAGATAACCAGTTAGGCAACTGGCGCTATCGCCACATTAATATGGTACGCCGTATGATTGGCACCCGCATTGGCACGGGAGGCAGTACCGGCGCAGGTTATCTGCAGGGCGCTATGGATAAACATTCTATTTTTAAAGAGATTTCGCAACTCAATAGTTTTTTAATAGACCGTAGAAAGCTACCTGCGTTGCCAAAAGAACTGGCGGAAAAATTGGGGTATAATTTTTAAATAATAAAGCTTAATGTACTCTTGAATAACCTACTTTTATTTCTTAGCAGCATTCACCCAACTGGCGCAGATATGCAGCCAAGCCAATGTAGCGTTGGCGTATCTGTGCCTGGATTAGTAAGCAAGTAAAGCCATGCTAAAAATTGAACAATTGTAACCCAACTGGCGCAGATATGCAGCCAAGCCAATGTAGCGGTGGCGTATCTGTGCCTGGGTTAGTAAACAAGAAAAGCCATGCTAATAATTGAACATTTGAAATCCTAAATCCGGACACAGTCCGGCAAAATTAATAGGCACAGGTGATCTTGCAGAACAGCTGCGGCAGTGGCGGTTTCTAAAAATGTTATATTTTTTTTGGTAACTTTACAATGATATGAAACAACGCATTTATATTGATACAT